>JAYTMM010000109.1:0-7546 GCA_043728555.1 Pseudobdellovibrionaceae bacterium | reverse complement strand
GGGAAAAATGTTGGGTTTTGATTTACCACGAAATTTTAAATTTCCATTTTTATCAGTATCCATGTCTGAATTTTGGCGCAAGTGGCATATAACTTTGGGTGCGTGGTTCAAAGAAAGCATTTATTTTCCGATAAACTTTACCTTAGCTAAAAAAATATCATACAAGGCAAGCAACAGAATCGGGATTTTTGTCACTTTTTTGTTGATCGGTCTTTGGCATCAATTTTCTTTGAAAATACTGATCTATTCATTGATTAATGGCGTATTGGTTACTTTTTTTTCCTTCGAAAATTTATTAGGAATTAAAAAAATAATAAGTTACATATCTACATTTTTTTTAATTTTAATTGTGAACGGATTATTTCTGTCAAAAAATCTTCAAACCTTTTATGATATTTTATCTAAAATACTAGATTTCCATTCTGGAATTAATTTACAAAAAAATGTCTTTTTTGGTGTCAGCATATTTTTTGTACTTATTTATTTTTATTTTGCAGAAAAATTTATCGACAAATTTGATATTGATCACATTCCTACATCATCAATTATAATCAATTTAATTTTTTCAACGATAAATCTTATTTTAGGCATTTCAATCGGACTTGGTGGGGCGAATGCGATTTATAAAGGATATTAAAAAGATACCTCCAATCTGTGCGATCATTTTTGTTTTCATAATTTCGGCTTTAATTGTTGATTTTGGTGGATACTATTTGGCGGCGCCAACAAACGGTCGATCTAAATTGAAAAAACGATTTGAATTTCTAATGCAAAGTTGGCCAGAAATATCAAAAAATCCGAGCCAAACACATTTATTTATTGGAACATCGATTTTTCAGTATTTTTTAGATCCAAGAGTTTATGATTCAGAGTTAGCAAAATATGAATTGCCCATTAAAAGTTACAACATGTCATTTCAGGGTAATGTTGGAATCGGATTAAGATCTTACATGCAACGACTGAAATCTGAATCTGAAAAAAACAATGTTGTTTTTGATACTGTTATTTTTGAAATAATTCCATCCGCAGAAAGTAAAAAACTTTATCAATCACATCGTAATGGGATAGACATAGGCAATCCAGAAGTTTTTATGAATACTCAGACATGGAAAGAGCTATTTTTGACTGATCCGATCACTGGCATTTATCTTTATTTTGTAAATGAAATAAGACCCTTAGAGTGGGGAAATTTAATAAATTCATTTTTAAATTTTGAAAAGTTTAGACCGCGTGTGATAAGATTTGCTGGGATAGCAAATTTTTGGTCGTTACCACAGTTTTATGAGAAGCCCGAATGGAATATAGAAACTGCAGGAATGGTCAATTGGAATAGGCCAGATGCAGCTGTGGAATTTGATGAAACGATGAAATTTGTTCATACACCAGAGCAGTGGAAAGTTTTTATAAATGAATATATAAAAGGAAATTCAATTACAAAATATTTTTCATACGAAGAATATCTTATCGATTTTTATGTCCAATCAATAAATATAGCAAAAAATTTTTCTAAACATATTTATATTCTGAAACTGCCAGCAGCTCCTACGTTTCAAACCTTAGTTGACCAATATGTGAACGAAGAATATATGCTTGATCGAGTTCGAAAAGAAACAGGTGTGCAAATTATAGATTACACAAGAATTGGAAATTTCACCGATAATGATTTTGCGGACCCAATCCATTTAAAAAATGAAACAATGAATTTTTATATTAAAAATTTGGCGAAGGATATCGCAGAAATTAAAAAATCAAGTACACAGAGTAAATAACTTCGCCCGATCAACTTTGCCGTTTTGATTTCTCGGCAATTGTTGCAACAAGATGTAAACGGCTGGGTTCATGTATTCAGGTAATTTATCGGTTGAAATTTGACGCAATTCGAGTTCAATATTTTCAATTGTTCCATCAGCCTCTATGAACGCAAACAGTTTTTCTTTTTCTGAGTTATAAATGCAAACAGCATCATTAATTTTTTTTGACGACATCAACACGATTTCAATTTCAGATAATTCGACTCGGTAGCCTCTTATTTTTAATTGAAAATCAACTCGAGCTCGCCAAAATAAAATATTTTTTGAATTTCTGTATAAAATATCCCCGGACTTGAAGCTGCGTCCCAGAGCGGTGTGATTGAAAAATCGATTCGATTTTTGGCCAATGTAATCGTGCCGTGAAACACCGATGCCAGATATCATCGCCTCGCCTTCATATTCGGAGTCTATGATGACGCTGTCATTAGTATCCAAAAAATCAATGCTTGTATTAGGAATGGCTCGACCTATTGGGATAGGATCCGTGACACTGTCACTAGGGTTGATTGTATGGACGGTGCATGTTACTGTTGTTTCTGTTGGTCCATAAATGTTATGCAAAATTAAATTACTGTGCGTGCTCATCCAAGCGTGGGCTTGGTGAGCGAAAAGCTGTTCACCGCAAAAAAGGACATGCCTTAGATCTGGAAATGAATTCTTAAAAAGTTGTTTTGACTGTATAAGTAAGTTCGTCAATCGAGGCACAATCAATGCTATAGTCACATTTTTTTTTAATAATTCGCCTGGATATGATTGATCAGAAAGACTTCTGACCAGCACAGTGCTTGATCCAAACACAAAAGGCAAAAATAAATTAAATACGCTGAGATCAAAAGTGATTCTTGAATGAGAAATAAACTTATCATTCTGAGAAACTGACAAATAGTCTCCAGCCCAAGCCAGATAATTTTCTACGGACTGATGTTGAATAGAGACTCCTTTGGGCTGCCCTGTAGAACCTGACGTAAACAAAATATAAAGTTCTGATGGGTCTTCAAACTTCGAAGTTAAAAATCGATCTGTAGATGCTGCATTTATTTCAACAAATTTCAATTTTTTATTTTCTATCAATAAGTTAAGTGACTCAATTTTTTTTAAAAATATTGAATCAAAAAAAATGATTTCGATATTTGCAATATTTATGATTGTGAATAATCTATCTGTGGGATCCGTTATTGAAAGCGGTACATAGGTTATGCCCTCAAGTGCACAGGCATAAATTATACAGTGAGAGACAAACGAGTTATCGCAATAAAGACCAGCTTTGTTCAATAATTCAGACTGACTTTTTAATTTACTAATTTGCAACCGACAACTATCAATTCCTTGTTTGAATTGTAGATAGCTATATTCAATATCACCTTCATAAATTGCTATTTTTTCGGGGTTTAACAACGCAACTTCAGAGATACGGTGGTATATTTGATCTACAAACATTTAACACTTGTTTTTCAAAAATAGATCAATTTTTTTTACTGAAGATAGCTGGGGTAACTGATGCAGCTCAATGTGCAGATTAAATTTTTTTTCGAGTTCAATTAAAATTTCGACATGTGCTAAAGAATTCCATTGCGGTGGAGAGCCCATTTCGGATAATTCATTAATGTCACTTATTTTTAAAACTGTTTTTAAAAATTCAATAATTTTTTCAAGTTGCGATACATATGTCACAGCGACCCCATCAGATATAATTAAAAAAATCTAAGTTTGAATTTTCACCATATGAGAACCTTTGCCGCCGAACTTAGAATGGAACTGATCCACGGTGATCTGTTCATTTTTGTCTATATTGACTAGGACCATTAAGTTTGTATCGGCAACAGATGCTAAGAACGAATAGTTTTTATTTCGATCATTCTCAATCTGCACCAAGCCACGTGGGTTAGGCAATTGAATATGACCGATTGATTTTTTAGTTTTGTAATTCCAGATTTGAATAAACCCTGCTTCGGGGTAAGTCACAGCGATATAATCTGAGTTCTTTATAAAACAAGAACTCAGCGCTCCGGGTGACTTAGTTTCGGGGTGTTCAAGAGCTGTTATGCGCCCTGACGGATCAATTAAGTTAATCCGAGATGTTGATTTTCTGGGTAAAGCAACTATCCAATCATCCGTTGATATTTCAAAATGTGAATAATTTCCAGATTGTCCTTCGGATAAAAAAATTTGATTTACAATTTTTCCATCATTTACATTAATATAAACCAAAGAACTTGGTCCTTCGGCATTAATAACAACAATAGAATTATGATTCATTAAGTAAGTTGTATCGTGAGGTTTTCTGCCTCCAGATTTAATTTTGTTCAGTTCAATAAGACTGGTGGGATCTCGAAATGTAATAAACCCTTCGTTTTTATTGTGGTCATGCTCGGTCGTATACAGAACATTTTTCTGTTCGATAAACCCAGCATGTCCCATAAATGTACAGTGTGGCGCAGCTTTTATAGATTGCACACATTTTTCAGATTCGATATCAATAAGGGATCCCTGCATTCCATATTGACCAAATGTATAAATTAGATTTTTTCTTAAAGGATTTTGCAGTAAAGTATGGCCGAAAAAATCAATTTTAATATCAGAGATTGTACCTGTTTCAGAATTAAAAATTTCGACAGATCCGGGTGGAGTAATTACAAATTCATTTGAATTGCCATAGCCGGCACGCGGAGCATTCGTAATTAAATATTTGTCTTTTGATTTTTTTGAAGTCAATGGTATTACGTGCGAGCAGCTCGAAAGGTATAATAAAGTACTTAATTCTATAAACTGTCTTCTTGTGAAATTTGTGACCATACGAATTATAGTATATAAAAATAATCTATTTGCATCAAAAACTAATGAACTTTATTTTTTCGTTCGTCTGAATTTTTGAATTAATCCATTCCAGTCAATCCAGAATATAAAAGCACCCATAAACATAGTTGGATCTATCAGCATTGTAAAAATACTTAATGAGTGCATGATCAGTACTGTGCCCAATAGCCACCATCTATATTTAGTGGGCAACAAACTTAGTGGAGACAGGAACTCAACAGCAAGCGTGATCATGGCAGCTAATGTGAAAAAACCAGTCCAATCGAATGATCGATTAATCCAATGGAGTGGAATTAAATCACGCCACAAAAAGTCGTATCTAATTATTGATGCACACATAGTTTCATATTTTAAATTATTCGACATCACCCAGTTTATTCCAGAGTCGCGAAATTTACTCAGTGCTGAAAAAAAATAACATAAAACATGAATAAATCTAAAATAATGAATAGGCCATGAATATTCAGATGAAATCTTTGGTTCTTCAAGCTTTGAAAATTTTTTACGAAGGTATTGGTCGACCGAGTAATAATCGCCAGCTTTAGTAAAGCAAAATACAAATACGATCAATGTGTTAATACAATTCAAGCCAACTAAAGTTTGATAGTTCTGTGGCAAACCATTTAAAATACAAAAGAAAAGAGCAGATACAACAAACGAAATTCGGCTGAACAGGCCGATCATAGAAAAAAATGAAAAAATCAAAGACACATACCAAAAAATCAAATAGACACTTGGAGTTAATATATTAAAATCAATCAATTCGAATAAGCCATTTGCTTTATAGAACTCAGGATATTGCGACAAATGTGTCCAAGAATATAAAAAAGTATGGGTATAAATAATGAATAAATAAAATAGAATTCGACCTATCGATAGATTGATATGCGGACTATCTTGAAAAAAATAAGATGTGATTTTTCTAAAGTAAGACTTCATCTGTTAAGCGCCTTTTACAGTATTTTTCTAAGTACATCGACAAATCAATTGTTTCAAGTTCAACAAAATGTGTACAACTGCAAGTTAATTCATAAAGCCGCAGCCCATTTACCAAAGGATTAAATCTGTTCGCTATTTTTACTAACGGGATTAAGGTATTTTTTGAACCTTTGTATTGAATTGTATTATAGAGTGCATGGTAAAAGCCTCTCTGATTGAACGGTTTAAAAAAAAACTTTTTGTCATGATCGAGCGAAAATTCATTTCCTGCAGAATCGATTCCATAAAGATAGAGTGTTTTATAATGGGGTGAAGTTTTCATTTTTGAAAACATATTATATTCGACGAACGGATAAATATTTACGCTTTCGACAAAGCAATACAAATGCAGCGAGAAAACAATAAGGCCTGATATTAAGATGAGTTTTCGTTTGAAGTTGCTCATGGTGCTTAGTTGAAGGATCCCAATTGATTTTCAATAAATCTTACTGTGTCGTTACTTTTCTGGTAATGAATATTATAAAAACCGTCTAAAGCAAAAATTGTTCGCTGAGCAAAAACATCTTTATTTCTTTGCGTAATATTGATCAATGATGACAATTTTGATTTGTATCTAAAGTACCATTCATTTTTATCTAGTTTGTAAATAAATTGCCGTGCAGCAAATTTGTAAGACGCTGGCGATAGCCCTTTAATTTTTGTTCCGTTGTTATTGTTAGCCATGCTCCAGAGTTGATAATTCGGATCATTAAACCAGTTAATAACAGTGCGCTTGATTGATTTTTCAATATCCGGCGCAGTTGTATAATAAATTGTGCTTCTGAGTGCACACTCCATATATTTAATATTAAAAATATACCACCAAAAAAAATCATGCAGACTGATCACTGGAACCAAACTGGATTTAATGTTTTCATCAAGGGTGTTGTAAAATTTTTCACCAAATTCAGGGCTTTGCGGAAGTTGAAAATAATTTATTAAAAGGTCTTTGTAGTTTTCATAAGGAGTATCGGGATCAGAAATTTTTTCAGAAATTGAAATAAGATGACTTCTGGATGTAACTGAAAGATTTTTAAGCCTAGAAAAATAAGAATAGTAAAGCTTGGTTCCTAATTCAGTCCCAAAAATACTGTCGCCTTGATCACTTGTTATGGCATAATGCCCATTTTGTTGAAAATAGTCGTATCGTGTTTTTGCCGAATCAAAAACATTCAGTTTATTCAAAATAAACTTTTCATAAAAATACGGATTTTCAATAATGCTTTCTGCGCTTAGGCAAACATCAATTTTCTGCAGTTCTTCTGCAGTCAGAAATTGAATAAGTGCTGCTAAGCAAACCGTGCTGTCAATTCCTCCAGAGTAAAAGACTCCAATTCGAGAATCGGTGGTATTGATAAGTTTTTTGATCTGAAGGGTTTTTTGATAGGTCACTTCTTCGAACGTCATTTTAAAGTTCGGGTTATAATTTGGCATTTCAAAACCAGGAACAATTTTTGTTTTCCAAGGCGAAGCCCATGTTCCATGGCGATTAATAATTCTATTTTTTCCTAAATAGCGACCGATATCGATCCAGAATTGAGCATTCGGACCGAGTTTGGGATAAAGGTTGTCCCAATAAATATTTAAGCGTTCATTCATGCAGTTGACGGCAGCAAAAAATATTTCTGAATCGGATGTTAACACTGAGGACTCCATCCTAAGAAGTAAAAAAAGTATTTAAAATAGGGACTCTTGTAAATAAATGTTTCTTCATCACAATTATTTTCTGGAAGTTTTTTAAATTCTTGTAAAGCAGTTTCGATATTTTGTGCGCGGTACAGAGTCGAAAAAATATGGTGACTGAATCCATTAGGCCAAGGAGTCTTGTCAGCATTTTTAAAAAAGTTTAAAGTCGAAAAGTTTTCGGTATTAAGTAACGATAGGTATGAAGAATAATCTATATTATTTATTTTAGGATGAGCATCACAAAGAGCCTGAGTTAA
>JAYTMM010000108.1:0-3685 GCA_043728555.1 Pseudobdellovibrionaceae bacterium | reverse complement strand
CATAATTCTTTAATTAATGCCCCGCCGCCAGCCAAAGTAATTCCAGAATCTATAATATCAGAAACTAATTCAGGTGGTGTATTTTCAAGGGCGTTCAGGATGCCATGAATAATTTGTTGAATCGAGTCTGACAACGCCATTCCAATATCTTCAGATGATATTGTTTCTGTTTTTTGAAAGCCCGTATCTAAATCACGACCCTGAATTGTTTCAGTAATAATATTTTTTTTCGGCAAAGCTGTTGCTAATTTTAATTTTAAAAATTCGGCTTGCTGGTCAGTCACAATCAGTTTTTTTGTTTCTTTGAGGTAACGCACAATAATTTCATCAAACTTGTGACCACCCAATCTTAAGGGTTCGCAAAAAACGATATCGGCCAATGCAATAACTGCAATTTCTGTTGAACCGCCGCCAATATCAATAATCATTTGCCCAGTGGCACCCTTGACCGGAAGTCCTGCGCCCAATGCTGCGGCCATAGGCTCATCAATTAAATACGTTTTGCTTGCGCCTGCGGATCTGCAGGCTTCAGTCACGGCACGTTTTTCAACGTCAGTAATACCATAGGGAAGAGAGACGACAACCTTCGGTCGTGTTAAAGATATTTTTTTAATCGCACGAGATAAAAATGTTTTCAGCATTACACGAGTCGCATCAAAATCTGCAATAACGCCGTCTTTGATGGGCTTAATAACAATGATATGGCCGGGATTTTTTTTTAATATTTCGCGACCCTCAAGACCTAAACCTAAAATTTTTCTTTTTTTAGGGTCGATATCTGAAACCATGACTTCTGAGGGCTCATTTAAAATCAAACCGCGACCGCGACCGACAATCAAAGTATTCGCAGTGCCTAGATCCACATAAATATCAGCTCCAGATGTTGTTGAACCCAATAACCAATTCAGCATATTAGTGTTTGATGTATCCTGTTGAGCCTTCAAATGGAAAACTGCAAAATACAGAAATCGAAGAAATTGATTTATTCATGTTTAAATTTAATTCAGCGCCAACGTGACGATCATTTCTTGGAAACCATTCAGCACCAACTGTAAATTGACTTGCAGTAAAGCTTGCGTCCTTTGTTGAAACATAAGTAATCGGTAATGCAATGTACGGAATCATATTGCCATAACGTGTGTCGGCTTTTTTTGAAATGATCGGGGCGATTTGTAAATTAACAAAATTTAATTCTTCATCACGAGCGTATCCGATAGCTCCACGAAGTCCCATTGCTGGTTGGCGGTCTACGTCTGGAAAGGGAACCCACTTCATCGAAGCTTGTGTCCAGAAATCTGTTTTGCCTGCGCCGAAAGTAATGCGTCCATCAACGTCATCAAATAAATGCATATCAGCATAAACGCCGACATTAAACCCGCCACCATCAGAAATAAGGAGCTGCGGAGCTATTCCGATTTTATAAAAATTTTCGGGCATAATTTCGGCTGTTTCATTCACAGTGAAATAGGCTTGTGCTGTATTAAAAGTAATTGCGACAGTTAGGGCTAAAAATATTTTTTTCATCATGAATATATTGAAGCATCAAGACTTCAGTTTGACAAATCATTTAAAGAGCACCCAAAATAGATTCAGTGAATCTATTAAAGCTATCTACTGTCATCATAACTAAAAATGAGCAGCAAAATATTGCTCGCTGCCTATCATCAGTCAAAGATTTCTGTGATGAAATTTTAGTTTATGATTCGGGTTCAACGGATGAAACAGTCATTATTGCAAATAAAATGGGCGCAAAAGTTATTTCTGGCGAATGGTTCGGTTACGGCGCAACAAAGCACAAAGCCACAGGCCTTGCCAAGAATGACTGGATTTTATCGATTGATGCCGACGAAGAAGTTTCTGACAGTTTAAAACATGAAATTCGAAATAAATTTTCACATCTTGAATCCGAAACGGCGTATGCGTTGCCGCGAAGTTCGTTTTTCTTAGGTCGTTGGATTCGTTTTGGTGGGTGGTCACCAGATTATCAAATTCGATTGTTCAATAAAATAAATTCCCAGTGGAATAAAAATTTAATTCACGAATCCATCGAATCCAAATCGGTCAAATATTTTTCAGAAAAATTAAATCATTACGTTTTTAAAAATATCAGCCACCAAGTTCAGACCAATGACCGGTATTCGGGGCTTTTAGCTGAAAAAATGAAAGCTGAAGGAAAAAAATTTAGCTGGTTTCATTTTTTTACGAAACCTAGTGTTAAATTTATTGAATGTTATTTTTTAAAATTGGGAATATTTGATGGCTACGTGGGTTTTTTGATTGCAAAAAATGCAAGCTATTCTGTGTTTTTAAAATGGGCGAAACTGAAAGAATTGAGTAAATCGTGAAAATTATTTTATTCATCGCTATTTTTACCTTAGGTTTGCAAATTTTTGCGGCCAACGAATACCAAGTGGTCAACTCAATCGGTGAACCCATTGCTTTGGTTTCTGATTCGAAAAAAATAAATCTGACAAAAAATAGAATTTTAAATCAAGATTTCAAAATTGAATCGACTGAAAAACAATTTATTAAAATTTTATTGAATCAAAATTTTGAATTAAGTATTTTTAACGACGCAGAGATTTTGATTCAGTCTATTTTTACAACCGAAGGTTATCCTTCAACATCAGTTCAGTTGTTACGTGGTCAAATTGCTTTTCGAAAAATCCAAAAAAATGCAGATGACAAAGCAAAACTGTTATCCAAAGTACGTTTATCCTCTGAATTTTTTGAATGGGATTTTGATCAGGATTCAAAATTTGATTTCTGGGTTAAGTTTGATCAGAAAAAACCGAATATTGAATTTTGTAACCGCGACAAAAACCTTGATGTTGACCTGTTTGATCATGAAAAGAAAATAAATTTATTAAATCTTGAAGGTGTTGTTTTTGACGGTAAACTGACGGGGTCGAAATCGCCACAAAAAATAGCGTTTGATGTCCTGTTAAAAGGTCGTAAAATCCCCAAAGGCCATTGGCAGGAAAAAACAAAATGCAATTTTGATCAGATCATACAAATGGAAAAACTGATTACCGCGGCGGACAATCTCGAGAAAAAAAACGCAAATGTGGCCCTGCAAAAAATAAAAAATCTAAAGATATTAAGCGATTCAAAATTTTTATGCCATTTGCCCTATGGCCAATTACACGATTGTGCTTGGATAAAATTGGCGGGGCGATGTTTACGTACGCGTTGTAATGCTGAAGGTAAATGGTCAGATTCACAAATCATCGTCAGTGAAGATCCGCTTAAATGCACGCCTCAGTTTACTGTGCATTCGTGTGACTATTAATTCTAGAGCAGTGGTCAGTCTCAATCTGAGACGTCAAATGCGAACGTAGCTGTTAGCAAAAATTGTCGAATTCGACGGTGAATGTATTAGCAAGTTGTTTTAACCTGAGACAATATCTGAAACTTTAAAATTAAATCAATAACTTAGGTATTCTAATTCACTTCGGCACGGGGTTTGTATATTAAGTCTATATCGAGTCTTTGTAGATTCGAAATGTTTAATAAACCTGAGTAAAGGGGATTTTATGAAAACGATGAAACAATTAGTTATAGTCTTAGCCGCATTTTTGATGGCTGCAGGATGTGCGAAATCAAATTCGCAAAATCAAGCAACACCAAATACTGCTGCAAATACAGGTGCTGTTGTTCCGCCAGTTGTCGTTGATCCAAATGC
>JAYTMM010000107.1:0-3676 GCA_043728555.1 Pseudobdellovibrionaceae bacterium | reverse complement strand
ATTATTATTAGATCAAACACTGTTACCACAAACTGAAAAATGGCTGTTGATTGAAAATTTAAATCAAATGATCGAAGCCATCCAAAGTTTACGCGTGCGCGGAGCCCCGTTGATTGGTGTTGCCGCCAGTTTGTATTTGGCCAAGGAATCGCTGACTGCCGTAAACAAAACTGATCTTTTAAAAATCGCTGACTTACTTTACGAAGCTCGCCCCACAGCTGTGAATTTAATGAATTGTTTAGACCGCATGAAAAAAACAATTCAAACAAATTTTTCAGCAGAACAAATTATTCAGACGGCCATTGAATTATTTAACGAAGACGTCAAACTTTGCGATCAAATCGCTACGAACGGTGCTGAATTAATCGACGATGGCGATCAAATATTGACCCACTGTAATACCGGAGGTCTTGCCACCGCAGGCGTGGGCACTGCTTTGGGTGTGATCCGCCTGGCACATGAACAAGGTAAAAAAATTCATGTCTATATCGATGAAACCAGACCGCTGTTACAAGGCGGAAGGCTAACTGCATGGGAATTACAAAAATTAAATATTCCGTGCACATTAATCACTGATAATATGGCCGCCCATTTAATGAGTCTCAAAAAAATTACCAAAGCGATTGTTGGTAGCGACCGCATTGCGGCGAACGGTGATTTTGCAAATAAAATCGGAACCTACAGCGTGGCAGTGAATTGTTATTATCATGAAATTCCCTTTTATGTGGCTGCGCCATTTACAACGGTGGATTCAAAATGTAAAAGTGGTAGCCAAATTCCTATCGAGCAACGACGACCCGAAGAAGTCCTTGGAGCCATCGGAAATTTTGGAACTATACAGTGGGCGCCAACAGGCATCAACGTTTATAATCCGTCGTTTGATGTGACTCCTGAAAAATTAACTTCGGCGTGGATTATGGATCAAAAAGTATTTACAAAAAAAGATATATCAGAGGGATGTTTTTTATGATTGGTGTTATTGGCGGATCTGGATTTGAAAAATTTGAAGATTTCGAAACTGTAGAATTACTTTCAACTGAAACACCATTTGGCAAAGCTTCAAGCGGTTTTAAAAAAGTTCGTGTTGAAGCTACAGAATTTTTATTTATTTCACGTCACGGCGATCATCATGAATTATTACCTAGCGAAATTAATTATCGTGCGAATATTTATGCGCTAAAAAAAATGGGCGCAAGCTCTATAATTTCTTTCAGTGCTGTAGGTTCTTTACAAAAAGAATTTGCTCCCGGTGATATGGTCACACCGTTTCAATACATCGACAGAACAAAATCATTACGTAAATCAACATTTTTAGGCGAAGGCTTAATTGGCCATGTCTCATTGGCAAAACCGATTTGTGAAGTCATGGGCAATCACTTAAAAAAAGTATCACCCAAATATGATTTTAAAACTCATTTTGGCCAAACCTATGTGTGTATCGAAGGCCCGTATTTTTCAACGAAGGCCGAATCAAATACGTATCGTCAAATGGATGCGCAAATTATCGGGATGTCGAATTTTCCTGAATACGCGTTGGCACGCGAAGCAGGGCTGCCCTATTTACCCTGTTGTTTTGTAACTGATTATGACTGTTGGGATGATTCAATTCCGCATGTGACTGTCGAAGAAGTCATTAAGGTTATGAAATTTAATAATCAAAAAGCCTTTTCAGTTTTAAAGGATCTTTTAAAAATTAAAAATTTATCCGAAGGCAGCGCTGCCTATGCCGGAGGATTGCAATCAGGATTATTTATGCCGCCAGAAGCAATTCCTGCGGACAAAAAATATTGGGTTGATGTTTTGATGGGTGAAATTAAAACTATTTCTAAATGATCTGCTGCACCCATGTTTTAATCTGTTCAATTTTACCATCTGAACGATTTAAATTCTGCAATTGATTAATCCGAAAGATCAAATTTCTGCGTCCAAACATCACTGCTAGATCCAAAGCTGTTTGCTTTTTTTTGTTTTCATAATCCAATCGAGCACCTGCAGTCACAAGAATTTCAAAAATCGAGCTGTGGCCCTTGAAGACCACACCCATTAAAATTGAATTTGAACTCTCATCGACGCTATTTACATCTGCGCCGTGATCGATCAGAAATTGAGTGGTCGAAAACTGTCCGTTATATGCAGCAAGCATCAAAGCAGAATGCCCACTTTCATTTTTAATATTTATATCAATACCGGCTTCAATCAACTCTGTTATTTTTTTCACATCACCTGAACGTGCCGTTGAAAAAATATCCATGGAAATATTCACAAACTGCTCCTTAATCTATTTTTTTAAATCAAATCGATCCGCGTTCATAACCTTGACCCATGCAGAAATAAAATCTTTGATGAACTTTGTTTCCGATCCATTCTGGGCATAAATTTCTGCAATGGCACGAATCTCTGAATTAGATCCAAAAAGCAAATCAACTTTTGTGCCTGACCACGTCTTATGACCTGTGGCGCGATCAAAACCATCGTATTCACCTTCAACAGAAGATGGCTTCCAATTTGTTTTCATATCTAAAAGGTTCACAAAAAAATCATTGGTCAAAATACCTGGCCGCGATGTCAAAACTCCGTGCTGACTGGCGCCGTGATTCGCCCCAAGAACACGCAACCCACCAACCAGAACTGTTGCTTCTGGCAAAGTCAAATTCAGCAACTGTGCTTTATCAATCAAAAGTTCCGGTCCGTATTTCGCTAAACCTTTGCCCGCATAATTTCGAAACCCATCTGCCATAGGCTCAAGAACTGCAAAAGATTCTGCATCCGTTTGATCCTGACTGGCATCGACTCGTCCTGATGCAAAAGGTACTTTTATTTTTTCACCCGACGTTTCGATCGCATTTTCAATTCCGACACTGCCACCAAGTACGATCAAATCTGCTAATGATATTTTTTTATTTCCGTTGGCAGAGTTGAAATCTTGCTGAATATTTTCAAATTTTAACAAAACTTTTTCAAGATCTGAAGATTCGTTAATGAACCATTTTTTTTGTGGAGCTAAACGTATTCGCGCGCCGTTGGCGCCACCACGCATGTCTGAACCTCTGAATGTAGATGCCGAAGCCCAAGCCGTTTTCACGAGTTCAGAAACAGATAATCCAGATATTAAAATTTTATTTTTCAACGAAGCAATATCCTGTTCTGTCAGGGCCGCTTCCGTATTTTTTGGCAACGGATCTTGCCAAATCAAATCTTCGTCAGGAACTTCAGGACCCAAATAACGCGCTTTAGGCCCCATATCTCGATGAGTCAGTTTAAACCATGCGCGAGCAAAAGCATCCTGAAAAGAGTTTAAGTCTTTATGAAATTTTCTTGAAATTTTTTCGAACTCAGGATCAAAACGCAAAGACAAATCCGCTGTTGTCATCATCGGCGGATGTTTTTTATTTGGATCATGGGCATCGGGAATCATATCTTGAGGTTCACAATTTTGGGGATGCCATTGGTGTGCGCCAGCAGGACTTTTTGAAAGAACCCATTCATATTTAAAAAGCATTTCAAAATATCCATTATCCCACGTTGTTGGGTTTGGCTTCCATGCGCCTTCGATACCACTGGTTGTTGTATGAATACCTTTGCCTGATTCAAATTTATTTTTCCAACCGAAACCCATGTCTTCAGTTGGCGCTGCTTCAGGCTCGGAACCAACGAATTGAGGATCTCCGGCGCCATG
>JAYTMM010000106.1:0-8228 GCA_043728555.1 Pseudobdellovibrionaceae bacterium | reverse complement strand
GGCAGCAGCTGATGCAAATATTTATTCTGTGAAAATTTCACGTATTGATACGACGTCTTCAAAATCAGATAAAAACACAACCATCAATTTCGAAGCGACATATAAATTAGCATGGTCGGGTCAAGTTTTGGATTTAAATAATGAACTGCAAATTTCAAATATTAAAATGCAATTGGTTCGAACGGGAAACAAACAGGGTCAAATTAATTTTGCAAACGATCAACAAAATTTATCCATCAAATTAGATCAGTGTGTTTCGATGAACGGTCGATTGAATATCAATATTGATTTGGCAAAACCGGATGGCAAGATCACTAATCCTGCAGAGGTTGTTTTGTCAGATTCTACTGTTGAAGTGCCAACGGCAAAATTCAAATCACAGGCGCAATCTTGTGATGTGCGTCCGGTTGTGGATTTATCGCGACTGTTAAATTAAATTTTTATTTTAATCTTAATCTTGAATACAGAGGGAAGTGGTCAGACACTCCCTCTTTTTTTTCTTCGCTGAATCTAAGTGGCGTACCATTTCGTTTCATGTGAACGGGTGTTTTTAATACAGTGATTGATTCAGGAATTAATTGAAGACCGGCTTGATCAATTTTATTTCCGTAAATCTGCACGTCCAAAAATGACCAGTGGCCTTTGTAAAAATGCGAACCTTCACAATTTTTACAACCAACTAAATGTGAAACTTGTCCTGCTGTTGAAAATATTTTTGAAAAATAACCTGATGAATCTTCTTCGTCGGCTGTGATATTTAAATCGCCGCCCATGATGACGGCTTTATTTTCGGCGGCCAGTTCCAACATTTTTTTTGTCGCAAATTCTGAAGCCTGTTTTCGCCACGCCGTTGGTGCGGCCTGTGATGGAAAGTGGCCGATCAAAAAAGTCAGATTTTTTTTATTCGGCAAAATCACCGTAACTTCTAAAATACCACGTGAACGTTTGGCGTGTTTTAACTGTTCGGGATCGGGATCTGTGTACGGAATTAAATGCAATTTTGGTTTTTCGGCAAGGGGAAATTTCGAAATAAACGCAGGATCAATGCCGCGCAGGTCAGGGCCTTCAATCACAACAACAGTTTGGTAACCTAAATCTTTTAATTCGGTTTTTACCAATTGGTTTAAAACATTTTGATTTTCGACTTCGGCCATCATAATGGCATCAGGGCCTTTGCCGTTATCTGTATTTCGGATGACTTTTGACAACTGTGATAATTTAAATTTTAAAGCTTCAGCGTCCCAGTTTTTCGTGTAGCATTCGCTGCGATAATACGAAATTTTAACTTCAGAACAAAATTTTTGAACCTCAGGTTTTTGTTTTTCAGACAGGGGCAGATTGGTATAGTCTTCGGTGCCTTCGTCGTGAACTGTATCAAATAAATTTTCGACATTAAAAGTCATGACCGAGATTTCATCAGTGGTCTTTGAAACGGTGGCTATGGGAGTGGCTGATGAGGTGTTGTTTGTGTTTTTTTCGCTCGTTGAAGAGCATCCTAATGTAAAGATCAGGCATATGACTGTTGCTAACGAAAACTTAACAATGGAAGGGTGTTTTTTATGTATTTTGTTCATGTCAAAAGTTTAGTCGCTCATAGTTAAATTAGCTAGTTTTAGACTTCGCTTGTGCAGTGTGATACACAGATTGCAACTTTAAATAAAGAGGTTCTTATGAAATCAATATCACTATTCGTTGCTGTCCTATTGACCTCTTATATTTCTTCTGCGCAGGTCGAAAATTCTTCACTAAAAATTCCTACAGAAGCTACGAAGCCCGAAGCAAAAAATACCGATGCTGCACCTGTTACGCAAACAACGAAAGTTTCGGGCGCAGATTATGAAACTGGTCGAAGCCCTTTTGGAATTACATTTTTCAGTATCGGTGGAATTGATCGCTCACAGTTGACGGATGGCAAAGGCCAACAATCGATGTATTTTTTCGAAGATTATTTGGCGTTGTCATACAGATTTTCAAGTGATTTCAGATTATCAGCCAGACACTCATTTAATTATTCAACAGCAGGTACAGATAAATTCGGCAAAGAAGCCACAGACAAAGTCGACACACGCGATATGTCTTTACTGATGACTTTTTCAAATTTACTACAAGACACATTACCAGCGAAGGTGACTTTGAAAAGTCAGCCACGGTTGTATTTACCAACCAGTGAAAATTCAAAAGCTCAAGGTGAAATTGCGTCTTTGCGTTTAGAAAATGAAATGAAAATTTATGTAGGACGTTTCAATTCATTCAGACTGTGGATCGCTCCGCAATATTATTTTCAACGTGCGACGACATTCACTGATGATAAAGGCTATGTCAAAACGACGGATATGTTCGCTTATAAACATGGTGTCGAATTTACTTACGACCTGAGCAAAATGTTTTCATTAAAACCTGGTTACGAAGCTGAAGACACGTGGACAAATTCTTCAGGAGCAAATAATTTATCAGCATACCGTAAAACAAATATTGATTACCGTTTAGGTCTAGGCATTAACGTTGCAAAACCGCTGTCATTTACAGTGGGCTACAGCCATAAAAAAGATCTGATCAAAACGGGTGAATACGCAGATGGTTTTACGTTAATGACAGTGGCAACGCTTTATTAGACGCTGACCTTAGAACTGTTCGGGCAATTCAAAACGTTGTCTTTTGTCATTCCAGAAAAAATCAATCATTTGCGAGCGTAATGCGATCTGTGGGATCGCATTTTTATGATCTGACGTATTTTTATCCCACGGTGTGCGTGCGCCGTACAAAACGTCACCGCACAACGGAGCTTTTAATTCTGACATCTGTGCGCGAATTTGATGAGTCCGTCCTGTCAGTAAATTAATTTTCACCCACGATAAATCGGCATCCAGTTTTTTTTGCTGCAGAATTTCGAGCTCACAAAAATCTGAATTTTCTGAAAACACAGCAGACACTTTTTTAGGTGCGCGCGGGGATTGTTCCATATAATGAATTACTTTTTTCGGAAGTTCTTGGTCTGTTTCACATAACGCAACATAATTTTTTTCGATCGTGTGATTTTGAATTTGTTGATTAAAACTTTTTACGAAATCTTTAGTTTTTCCGTAAACGATCAAACCTTCAGTTGTCGTATCCAGCCGGTGTGAAATATGCAGCTTTTCACCTGTGGCGTATTCAGTTTGTGTCAGTGAATTTTCGATGATGTTGTCGACCGACGGGTGACTAGGGACACCTGCGGGTTTATTTAAAATTAAAAAATCATCGTTTTGAAAAACAATAAACTTTTCCCAATCGTAATCACAAAAATATCTACGCGGTTTCGTATGAATTCGAATCATCGTGTTTTCAGCCAACATCAAATTAAATTCAGTCAATCGTTGTTGTTTTGTGTAAATCGCACCAAGTTTAAATAAATCCATAAATTCGCTATCGCTTAAATTTAAGACAGATTGGACAATATCGATCGCTCGACCTTTGTGAGGTGCAAAAAAATGCTTAACTCCGTATTCAAAACCCTGTGAAGAGACAATTGTTTGCATCAAAATCAAATAGCACACTGTGGCGGTTTGATTCAAGGTCTTAACATTTCTGCTTCACTTTTTTTACTTAACTTTTTAGATTTCTAACATCAGACTATCAACATCATGATTTCAGAAACAGTAACTTGCCTTATTCATAACTCAGATAAATTAACCTGCTTGGCAGAATATGCGTACCAGCCGCAGTGGGTTTATTTTTTCTTGGTGACGATGATGTTATTATCATCGGTGGGATTGCCATTGCCCGAAGAAGTCACGTTAGTCAGCGTAGGAATTTTAGCCTACATGGGATCTAATCCTGATAAATTTCCGCCGCCGTATATTGGAGCACCGCATGTTCATGCAACAACAGCAGCGATCGTTGCATTTTTTGCTGTGTTTGGTTCAGATTTATTGATTTACTGTTTGGGCCGATTTTTTGGGGTCAAAATTTTTAATTGGGGACCTGTCAGAAAAGTTATCACACCAGAGATGCGAAAAAAAATTGAAACATGGACAAATAAATACGGAGTCTTTGCCTGCGGAGTTTTCAGATTTACCCCAGGGGTTCGGTTCCCAGGTCATTTGGCCTGTGGTATGGGAAAGTTGCCACTCTGGAAATTTATTCTTGTTGATGGTATTGCCGCAGCGATTTCAGTGCCGACACAAATTTTATTGTTAGCACATTTTGGTTCAGAAATTTTAGGCGTGTTTAAACAATTTAAATTTTTTATTTTAATTGTTTTAGCCATCGTGGGCTGTGTTTATCTGTACAAAAAATGGAAAAATTCCAAAGAAAGTGCAACTTAAATTATAGATTTTATCTTAAGCCGCTGATTTCTGAGTAAATACATCAGCTTCGTTCAATTCAAAACAAATTTTAAGGCTAGATGATTTTTTATTTTTTGCCATCGTAGCGTCAGACCAGAATACATTATCGTAACCATGAACAACGCCGTAAGCTTCTTCACGTAAACGAAATAATAATCCAGCGCCAGATCCCAACAACCAGTCCATTTGAACATGGTGCAGAACTTCTTCCAGTTCAGTTTGCGAAGATGAAGTTAATAACGATTTGGGCAACTGATCAATCAGGGCACATGCATTGTGGTTGTATTGAAAAAATGCGCGCTCTAGCGGATCAACAAATAATTTTTCGATGCGAACATCTTTGTCTTTATGTCCTACGAACGGTGTCGATAATTTTTTAAACTGCCAATACAGCAAAGCATCGTTGGTTGTAAAGTCGGCCTTTGGTAAATAATCAGTGATTGAATCACATTTCAAAGTTTCAAAAACGGTGTCATCGACATGGGCATTATGATCTAAAGCAATCACAGTTCGTAGGTGAAATAACAAAGAATAAAAACAAACTAATTTTTCAGTGAAGGTTTCAGAAAATTTGACAGAAAAATTGTAAATAAACGGGGCGCCCAGTTGATCTTCGAAAGAATTAATAATAGCTAAGGCTTTGCCAAAAAACTGAAATGAAATTTCTGCCTGAGTTATTGTTTGATCCCAAAAATCAGAAAACTGTTTTTCAAAATTTTCACAGACCAATGCATAATTTTTTGGGTTTTCGATTTTAACGGCTTGTGTGATGGGCTTTAATTTAGCCGCAGATTTTTGATATAACTCAAAATAGGGATCAAGTGCTTTTAATGATTGTTCAGCGAAAACGCGATCAGTAAATGTTAAATTTTTAAAGCCATTCATTTTGTGAAACGTAAGTCCAATTAAGGCATCGTTCATATACTTAAACGGAGCTTGTGGAGTGAATTCGGAAAACCGTGAACTTTGATCCCAAATTTTAATTTCAGTGGGTTTTAACACCGGGCCCGCTGCAGTTTTAATTTCATAGCCCATTTGTAAAGATAATGTTTTCATCAAAATTCTCCTGGTTTCAAAAGTGTGCTTATGTTTGTTTATCGGCAGAATTATTTAAAAAAAATAGTCTAGAAGTCTTTATGGCCTTTGGTCTCGGTTTTATGTCGATTGCTGTACGAAGTATTTTTAATGAATTTAATGAAGATGAGCCGTTCATATGTGTTGTCATGGAAAAAAGTATTGATAAAGTAGGTTTATGAGCAGTAAGTCAAAAACAACTCTTTATATCGCACTATCCGTAATTGCTGTTTTAATTTTTATAATTTACAGAGTTGTTGGTTCAGGTATCACCGGACCATTAGACAATAAATTCGGAGATCAGCATTTAAAGACCGTTGTATCACTTCTCGAAATGCACAAATTGAGAAATGGAATATATCCAGATTCTCTGTCTGATCTAAAATACATAGGAGATTGGGATATGTTAGGTATTCAAAATGTTGATTACTTTGTAAACTGTGAACATACAAAATACTATGTTGAAGTTTCACGTGGGTGGGTTGCAAAACCAAACCTGGTAATGGATTCAGGATTTTGGCAAGGTACCGGCTATTCGGAAACACTACAAAAATGCGTAAAATAATTAAAATTAGCCTTGAAAAAAAGAATGGTATTGTAACGACTAATATATCAATATTATTGAATGTACATCGACGCGCATTCGCACTGGGCAGACCCCAGATATTTTAATCACGATATTTCAGAACTTCTAAAAAAATCATTGGATCAAAAAATTTCAATCTTTATGCAAGGCGGAGTCAATCCGACCGATTGGAATTTGCAGCTGGAATTAAAAAATAAATTTCCCGAAAATTTTTTATTGTCGTTTGGTTTGCATCCGTATTTTATCGCAGAAAATGAAATGGATATTTGTGAATCTGCGATGGATGAACTGGCAACACGAACTCAGGATTGTATTGCATTGGGTGAAACAGGTTTAGATTTTCGTGATAAATATCTATCGAATAACGAAGAATTTCAAAAACACAAACAAATTACTTTTTTTGAAAATCATATTGCGTTGGCCAAATTAATTAATAAACCAATTGTCATGCATGTGGTGCAGGCGCATGCCGAAGCGATTCATGTTTTAAAAACGTGGGACCCGCCAGATCGCGGTGGTTTTGTTCACGCATTTAATGGCAGTTTTGAAATTGCATCTGAATATTTAAAAATGAATTTTTTCTTATCTATCGGCGGAGCTGTGACCTATGACAAAAATAAAAAATTGCGTGAGGCTGTTTTTCAAACGCCGCTATCAAGTTTATTATTAGAGTCTGATTCGCCCGATCAAGCGCCTGCGGGATGGAGCGGGTTGAACGATTCGACCAGTCTTTGGCAAATTGCTAATGAAATCGCCAAAATCAAAGATATTTCGCCCATAAAAGTGCTAGAAACGACGACTTCAAACTTTAAAAGGCTATTCAAATTGTAAGTCATTTGTTATCTTTCTGGCCGCATGCAAACACAAATAAACACACCAGAATCTAATCCCATTATTGATATTAAAAAACCGTTTGAGATTAAAGAAGACAACTACACTCTTCATCGCAGATTTGACCGTATGGGCAGACTTGTTGGTGATGATAAAATGAAAAAATTATTTAACACGCACGTCATGATTATTGGTTTGGGTGGTGTCGGTTCTTGGGCCGCTGAAAGTATCGCACGCAGTGGTGTTGGTCAGATCACATTGATTGATTTCGATGAAATTTGTATTACCAATGCCAATCGCCAATTACATGCGTTGCAAGGTCTTGTCGGACAAAAAAAATCCGAAGTTATGTGTGATCGTTTGAAAAAAATTAATCCACAATCAAAAGTCACATCGCTTCCGATGTTTTATAACAAAGATACTTCCGTTGAAATTTTAAGTCATAAACCAGATTACATTATTGATTGCATTGATAACTTAACGGCAAAGACATTTTTATTAAACGAATGCCGCACACAAAATTTAAAAGTCATCACCAGCGGAGGAGCCTCTGCAAAGATGGACCCCACTCGAATAAAAATCACGGACCTTGCAAAAACAACGATTGATCCGATGTCGCACACTGTGCGAAAAATTTTGCGCCAAGATTATAACTTCCCGAAAGAAAAGTTTTTTAACATCCCATGCGTTTTTTCAGACGAACAACCGATGGAACCCGTCGAATTAAAATACGATTTGGGTCAGGGTTTTAAATGCGTCTGTCCACAAGGTGAAAATAATTTGCATGGTTGTTTGCACCGAAATGTGATTTACGGAACAGCCAGTTTCGTAACGGGTGCTTTTGGTTTAGCAATGGCATCGTGGGTGGTCAGACAAATTACTGAAATTAAAGTTGTGACAACATGAGCCTAGTCATTTTTTTCGGCATGGCAGCCTGTATTTTTATTGTCGGAATGATTGTGATTTCAGTCACATTTTATCAATGGTACAAAGAATGGTCTGCCGAACGACTGCAAAAATCGAATACAAAATTCTAAATCTAAATAATTTAAAAAAAACAACTTTATAAATCAACAAGGAAGCAAATCATGACAATCACAAATTTTATAGATCATCACTACAGACACTTCAATGCGGCCGCATTAAAAGACGGAGCCATTGGTTACAAAAAACATATCGACGAAGGCGGATTGATGCTTGTCACCTTAGCCGGTGCGATGAGTTCTGCAGAATTGGGTTTGTCGTTGGCTGAGATGATCAGACAAGATAAAGTTCATGCGATTTCTTGCACGGGTGCAAACCTTGAAGAAGACGTTTACAATTTAGTGGCTCACGATCACTATGTTCGAATCCCAAATTACCGTGATCTGACTCCTGCGGACGAACAAAAATTATTAGAAAAACATTTAAAT
>JAYTMM010000105.1:0-1861 GCA_043728555.1 Pseudobdellovibrionaceae bacterium | reverse complement strand
GCGATGGGTATGTATTTAGGGGCAGAGTATTCAACACGAAATTCGGGTTATATCAATGGTTCAACGAACGGCAATGCGGCGGCGGCGGGTGTAGGTTATTTTTTTCAGAACGGAATTAATCTTCGTGGATTTTATCGATTTAACGAATCGTTCAGTGATTTCAGAAATGGAACAGGCGCACAATTAGATGCAGGATTTTCTGAAATGTTTGCGACGAATTTTTATTTAGGAATTAATTTATCTTACCGAAAAACCAGTTATACTAAACGAGATTCTGATCCGGCGTTAACGAATTACACTTTTGATTCGACGTATCCGATGCTGACTTTTGGTTTTTTAATTAACTAGCGATTTTATTATGCTGCCAAATTACGAATTAATAATTAAAGAACATCATTTAGATACTTTTGGTCACGTCAATAACGCCATTTATTTGCAATTATTCGAAGAAGCCCGTTGGCAATTAATCACTGATCGCGGTTACGGAATGAAAGAAGTGATGAAGCTTCGCCAAGGCCCCGTCGTTTTAGAAATTCAAATTAAATTCATGAAAGAATTAAAACTTCGCGAAAACATTCAAATTAATTTTGAAACATTAGGCCAAAAAGGCAAAATCGGCCAATTCAAACAACAGATGATCAATTCAAAAAACGAAGTGGCTTGCGAGGCGATATTTACAGTTGGTTTTTTTGATTTAGATTCACGAAAATTAATCGAACCCACCGAGGCTTGGAGGCAAGCTGTGGGGATTATTTAGAAAATTTTATTTAAGTTGCGCTAAACACCAATCGACAAGCTCACTGAGTTTTGGATCTGTTGATAGATCTGAAACTTCTTTTTTGAGTTCAGATATTTTTTTATTACCGATCACAATCAGCGCGTTTTTTTTTAATCCAAATCCGCCAGCACGAAATAATGCAGTTCCAAAAAACCGTTTTTGAATTTGCTTATTTGAGCTCGTCAGGATTTGTCTGAAAAATTGAATTTGCTCGGTTAAATTGTCTGAACTTAAAAAATTTTCTGTGGAAATTTCATTTTGCGATAGTATTTTTTTTTGTCTGAAAACTTTTTGATTCCAAGGGCAAATCGTTTGGCACAAATCGCAACCAAAAAACCAGTCATTTATTTTTGAACGTAAATGTAAGGGCGGAGCAACTTTAGATTCGATCGTTAAATAAGAAATACATTCATCAGCTTTTAAAACATGGGGTTCTTTGATGGCATTCGTTGGACAAATGTCGATACATTTTGTGCAAGTGCCACAAAAATCGGGGATAGGTTCGATCTGTGATTGGGGATGTGTTTTGTTTTCATTATTCTTTTCAAAGCTTAAGCTGGTCAAAATTTCTGCGATAAAAAAAAGACTGCCGTGTTTGGGGTGAATCAGACACGTATTTTTTCCGAACCAACCTAGACCTGCTTTTTGTGCCAGATCACGTTCTAATATTGGACCTGAATCTGTGTAGGCTAAAAAAACTTCGGTTGGAAATTTTTCTTGTAAAATCAGAATCATTTTTTGCAATTTTTCTTTTAGCCAAAAATGATAGTCATTATTTTGCGCATACATAGCAATCCGCGCTGGGTATTTTTCAAGAGTTGGCTTTGGTGCGGGAAAATAGGATTGCGCTACAGTGATTGCGGATATTAAATGAGGATGTATCAGTTGCGGCGATTTTTTCGCAGGCAAATGCGTTTCAAGGTAAGCCATTTCACCGTGATAATTTTGTTTCAACCATTTTTCGTAGAAATCAATAGTGATAGGCTGTTCTAAGTTCGCTGTTGAAACTTGATCAAAATTAAAATCAGATTTAAATTGATCAAGCAAAGGCTGTATCATTTTACAAAATGAGCTTTCAGTTTG
>JAYTMM010000104.1:0-3269 GCA_043728555.1 Pseudobdellovibrionaceae bacterium | reverse complement strand
TCACCTCGTAGTGAGAAGCCTAAAGTTGTTATATAGTCACCCACCTTGCAAACAAGAGGTTTATCTTTCAGAGTGGTCTATGGGCCTTTTTTTATTTTTTCTTATAGCTCAGATTCTATTTCTAGACTCGACTTTCTCAAAATGAAACAGATTTAATCTAAGTAATTTCGTACAAAATGCCGATAAAGTCTCGTGCGTAAAAATCACATTTTCTTATCACTATTCATTTTATTGCCGACTGTTTTTTTTCAGTTCGGATGCAGTGGAGGGCTTGGATCTCAAGCCAGTCTGGCGACAAATTTTTCTGCAGAAGTCGCATTATGTGATAAAGAAATTTCTTATCCCACCGGAGTCATTTTAACTGGTACTGCAAAATTTTATAAACGTGGTACAGAAATGGTGACAACAATCGTGTCATCACAATTACAACTGAGCAATATGGTTTTAGGTGACCCGCTGACGAATGCTTTACCAATCCAAAATGCAGAGATTGCGGTTTACGATCAAAATTTAAAATTAGTTCAGTGCGGTTCCACAGATGCATCTGGCGCACTAAAAAGTTTAAATACGACATCTGATTTGTATTTACCCAGTATCGCACAAAATTATCGCGTGCGTGTTTTAGCCAGATCGAATTATCAATACACATCAGATCCCAATGATTTCATACGCGTTTCAATTAAAAAAGATACGTACAAAAATGAAGTTCATTTTATTGAAAACTTTGTTTATTCAGACGGAGCAAGTGGAGCAAATCTGGATTTGATCGCCTTAGCCAGACAAGAAAGTTATGACATGGAAATCACCGGCGGCGCTTTTAACATTTTAAATAACATCCAGCAGTCGTATGATTATATTAAAAATCATACGACTGCTGGAACAACAAATTGCTTAAGCACAAAGTTCGATGTTTTTTGGAAAGCTGGATTCAATCCGATGCAGTATCAAAATCCGCAAGCAGACCCCAACACCTTGGCAAATACTTCGTTTTACCTCAGTGATACGAATCAATTATTTATTTCTGGCGGACAACTGGGTGATATCAGTTTATCTAACACAGATCACTTTGATGATTTTGCAACTGTTCATGAACTTGGTCACTTCGTAGAAAAAAACTGTGGGCAATTCACTTCACCTGGCGGGTCACATGCATTTTTATCGCGAATCGATCAACGTCTTGCTTGGTCTGAAGGCTGGGCAAATTATTTTGCAACACATGTTTTAAATTCTCAGATGAGTAACATAGACCCAACGATGAATTCAAAATTAGTGGCCGTGAATGAAACAAAAGGTTGGACTTTCTTTTTTAATTCTTCGGGTTTTTCTGATTCCGTACAAAATGTAGGTAACGGGTCTGGTTTCATGATAGACTTTAAAAAAGCGGGAACAAATCCGGGCGCATATATATCTGGATCTCACACCGGCACTTCGTATGATATTGTAAACCCCGCATTTTACAAAGGCGAAGGGCACACGCGCGAAGGCGCAATCACGCGTGGATTATTTAAATTAACACATGATTGTGGTTCATTTTGCATTTCGACTGCAGAAATAATTCCGTTTACAGAAATATGGCAATCGTTTGACAGAAGTACAGGATTCGCACAGCCCGGAATAACAACACCGTTTGTCGGATCGTATAATTTTTTAACACAATTAAAAACTGTGCATACATCGTGGAATTCAAGCCACGATAATACAATCGCAGCAGAAGCTTTACATATTGCAGATTCAGATTTTACAGCCAGTGGACGATTGCTTTGGACAGGTTATGGAAAAAGATTAGCCTCCGGCGCATGCAATCTAACAATTGAACCACATTTTGATGATCCGTCATTAACTGGAACAACGTCTGATCAACGTTATTCAAATCATAACTATACTATTGATATGAATACATTACCTGTTGGGACATCCAGTTTAAATGTCGCTTTTACAAAATCAGCGGGAACTGATCTGGATCATGATTTATTATTGTTTAAAGCTGGTTTTGAATTTAACGACGATTATCGCTGTACCAAAGAAAATGCCAGCGGAGTTTGTACCGGCACGTGGGCCCCAATCAGAACAATAAACAGCGATGTTCTAAGATCAGATCGACACCCAGTCAGCGCATTATCAACAACGTATACAAAAACAATATCATCACTTGATTTATTAAGCGCCTCTGCGATGTACCTATTAAATATCAGATCTTATACAGCTGGCAAAAGCGTCAGCACAAATACCAAATATGATTATGTCATCACAGCGAACCCTTCCGGAGCCATAGTATGTCCAACACCTTAATTTCACGATTTATATTTTTGAATATCATTTTAGTTTTAAATACAGGTTGTATTAAAAATGAAATGTTGTCGAAAAATAAATTTAAAAACGTGATTGGCAGCGAATTTAGTTATCGCGGCGCCGTAGAAAAATCGATCGATTTAAAATTCTCGATTGAAAAAAATGATATTTCAAAAATTACAGCACATATTCGCTTACCTGATAATTATACTGATGCTGTGAAATACAAATGGATGCTGGGTTCGGGTGTCACAATCAGCAGTGGTGACATTGAAAAAACAATTCAACCTGGTGAAAAAAATAAATCTTTAGACCTGCAGATTTCAGTTCGCGGATTTAATATAATGCCAGCCAAACATATCCGCTTTGAAATTATCGGTGAAAATTCGAACCATCGTATTTTTGCTGATGGCATTGTATCCAGCGACCAAAAAAATTCATTCGAAGCCATTGTTAAAGACGTTGAGCAATATAAAAAAGAGAACCTCAATGAAAAATAATTTTTTATTGCTTGCACCGATAATGCTGTTGGCATCGTGTTCAAAATTAGGAACAAACACACAAAATAATGCTGGGCCGACTGTGTCGGTTGAAATTGCCGAATGCACGTCAAACACAGTTTATTCATCCCCCGTTACAATTACTGGAACTGCCAATTTTTACAAACGCGGATTAAATGTGACTCAGTCTGGTGGTCAAGTGACTCGGTTGATTTTAGGTTCGCCGATAGCAACTCCGTTACCCATTCGTTTTGCCGAAATTCGCGTTTTGAATTCAGCAGGAGCCATTGTTCAATGTGGCAAAACAAATTCTACGGGCGCATTAAAAGCGCTTGATGGCGCGTCTTCATTACAAATTTCAAATACTGCGGGCACATACACCATCGAAGTCTTGGCCAGATCAAACCAGAACATGACCGTCACCTCTGGCAAACCTGTTTTTAAATCTTATATCGCTGTCAAAGAAGATATTTATTCAAA
>JAYTMM010000103.1:0-13657 GCA_043728555.1 Pseudobdellovibrionaceae bacterium | reverse complement strand
AATTTATTTAAGAACAAGAAATTCAAATGGTACGATCGTCGATTCGGATATGTCAGAGTCTTATGATATTGAAACGTATATTCGAAAGACGAAGCCCATGCGGTTGGGATTTGTACCGATCAGTGGATGCATTGATGATAAACCAGGACAGGCACCATGTTTTTCGGCTCCAACAAGTACAGATGTCACCAATATGGCTAAGCATGGTGGTGATATCATGAAGGCTATGTATCCTGTTGCAGAAAGTGATTTTAGCACCTCAATTATTTTAAACAGCGATAAAGGTTTTTTTGTGCCGAGATATTTTGGCGCATCCGCAAGTGAAATTAAAGCCGACGTTTCTCAGTTAAATAAAAGTAGAGAAATGTTTTTTTCGCGAGACACAGATTTTATAGTTGGTGTTATTTCCGAATCTTATAGAGAAAAGCGAATTTTAAAATTTGATAAGACAGGTAATTCGGAGAGTGTGAAAAAATATGGTGTAGTTGGTTTGGTTGAGTCAATTCCTACCTTGCGACAATCTATTGTTGAGCCAAAAGTAAATAGAGCTTTATTCGTGACAAAAGATTACTATTTCGCGTTGCCGCATGAAGTAGGCCATGGGATGTCATTAACTCATCAATGCCAAAATATAAATCCTGGTATTAGTTGCCCTGATGAAAAAAATACCTTTGATGGCTATAACAGTTCAATATTATCAAGCGACTGGGTCTTGCCGAGAGGCAAGGTTGGAGACAGGGATTCTTTGATGAGAGACAAGTCTCAATTTCCACTGTTTACAAATCCAGAGATAAGTATTTTTCTTCCTTGGATGAAAAATAAGTGGGTTGCGTATAGCGAATATATCAATTTATTTATAGCAAATATGAATTATTCAAGAGCCGATCGTGAAAAAAAGTTGCGAACGAATAGCGGAGCTATAAGTGTATCAATTGAAATTAATCAGAACGACTATATTTTAACTAATTTTTATTTCAAGCCAGCAGGTTCAATTTTTACGTACAATCCACAATTTGGCGAATATCAAGTCGATATATTAAATTCTAGTGGAAATTTACTATATACGAATTATGTAAACGCTTTGAATAACGACGAAATTGAAAATAAAATTTTAGACTTTGATATTCCCATAGTAAAGACTGCAATGTTTATTAAGTTATATAAGTTAAATGCGGGCGTTAAAACACTTGTCAAATTTTTATCTATACCAGCTGAAATTGTTCAAGAAGAAATAAAATTCTTGGATCCAAAAACTGTAAATGTTGATCTGGGCCAATTTAAAAACTCAGTAGCGAATGAGATTAAAAGATATGACGACAAATTAAAATGTCAAAATTATCCAGCTGCAAGGTCACAGTTATCGAATAAAATTTTATCAATCGTTAGTCAAAAAATGTCGGTTTTAAATTTACCGAACAGTCTGAATATGGATAAAAATAAATTTGAATCAGTAATTTTAAATTCTTTAACTAGGGTAGTTTTTCCACTACTGAATTCAAATGATTTCTATAACCCATTTATCGATGGGTGCTTAGAAATAATCGGCGATGGACAATCAAAAAAATCTAAAATAACAATCGAATTTAATCGCCAGCCCGAAGACAAAGAATATGGATATACGGCGACGGTTCAATTTGAAAATACTGAAATAGAATTAATACCCATAAACGAAAAATTTTTTGCAGAAACAATTCCGCTTGTTCAAGGGCTACGTTACTGGAAAGTATCAACATTTATGGTGAATAAAAAAATATATCAAGGGATTTTAAACTCGATCAAGCAAATTAAAAAAACATTGCTAGCATTAAATGACCAGCTAAATAATGAATCAGATCCGGATGCTCGAATTGTAATTCAAAAAAAAATATCTGCTCAGCAGCGACAATTGGATGGTTTGGTTGTTGAAAAGAAAAACGAAGAAAAACAAATCAGCCAGCCACAATTTTTTAACTTTGAGGTCTTATGAAATTTTTAATCACGCCCTATATATTTTTTATATCAATCGCGGCGATGTCTTCTGATATTAATATGACAGATAATTTTTATAGCTGCAAAAATATTACAACAGCAAAAGTAGCCAGTCTAAACCTGAATATGAACAAAAAAGAATTTATTGATTATGATACGGATTTTAACCCAAAAATTGATATATACGGTGAAGATATAAACGGAAAACACAGAATTAACTATACCGAATTTAACCTGCAGAGTGATGTGAAATGTTTTTACAAAATTAATTTTCAGTTCGATATTAATCGCGATGACAGGGTAAGAGGTCCGAATTTAATTTCAGTCAACAGCAAATTTTTTTCTAATATCTGTACTAATTTGAATAACGACATCAATTTTATTAAAAAAACAGATTTCTCTGTTGGCGATTCACCGCAAATATTTTTTGATGCAGGTGGTGGAAAGAAAAAATTCGTTGAAAATAAATTCTCCGAATTGGGTTATATTTGGCAAAAAGGCGAATGTAGTTTGGATTCAGAAAAATATTTCAAAGAAATCAATGCAACAGCAGTTAAGCAGAAGCTGCTTGAAAATAAATTTATATTAATAGCTGACGGTAACAGAAGAAGTCTGTTTTATGCGAATCCAGGGTTAATCATCAAAGTTGAAAAAGACAGCTCTTGTTCAAACACAGAAACATGTCAAATGCATATTATAATGAAAAAACAGCTGTCATCTGCAATTTTTAACGATCAAGGCTTATTGTTCACAAGTGATTATCTGTATGATTATATTTATGATAAAGACGACTGTGATCTGGTTTATTTACAGCCCAGAAATACAATCGTCGATAAATTTAAATTTTTATTGTGTAAATCTGGCCTCATTGAAATTTAAAAAAATTAGTTTTGAAGTTAATTTAGATTTTGAGGTCAGCATAATTGAAAAATTTCAACATTTATGGTTAATAAAAAAATATATCAAAGTTTGTTAACTTCAATAAAAATACTTCAGAAAAATTTAGACGCTTTAAAAAATGAAAGTCAAAGTCCTGAAATTTCTGCTAAGATCAAAAACTTAGAAAAGCAGTCAACTGGATTAACGCAAGAAAAGAAAAGAAAAGAAAAGCGAAGCAAATAAGTCAGCCGCAACTTTTTAACTTTGAGGTACTATGAAAAAAATTATAATATTAATTATATTATGTATAAATAACAATTCACTTGCGGATTGTGCTAAATTTGAAAATAGCTGCAAAATAGCTATTGAAGTGCAAGTTGGTAAAATAGATAAATCTATGTCAGCAAAAAACACGTTACTAAATTTCCGGGAAGTTTTAGGAAATGACGTTAAGTGCACTGTAGAACTTGAGAATGCTAAAATGAATTTTAAAGAAAAGATATTTTCTCACATTTGTGAGTTTGAAAAAAATATTTTTAGTTACGTTTCATCAGTACCATATTGCAATGACATCGGTGAGAGTAAAGAAGAATCAGTTAGGCATTCAGACATTCAGTTTCTCTGGTATAAAGGTAATTGTAGTCGAGATTCAGAAAAACTTTTTTATAAATTAAGATTAGAATCTGTAACTACATCAAAAAAGCTAATAAAAAATAAATTTCTGCTTGTTAGCGAAGACGAAAAATCCCAAACCTACTACGCAAATCCTGGTTATGTTGTAAAACTTGAAAAAAACGATAAACTTTGCAAGAAAAATAAAAACTGCGAATTAAATATTATTTTGAAAAAGCGTTTGAATTCTGCAATCCTAGATGCAGATGGAAAGCTGCACACTGACGAATCATTATAAACTCATAAAAACAAACTTAGCAAATGGTACAGAAGCTTCCGGCTGGTCAAGATCTAAAGCAGCATACGATCTAGAAACAGATTTTGAAAAAAAACAAATTATATTGTCTAAAATTATGAGTATCGAAAAGTTGATATCAGATTATAAATTTCAACAAACGAATCTGCTAAAAGAAGCTGGTATTTTTGTGTTTAAAAACTTTGGAGTGTTATGAAGACAGTATTTATGTTGCTTTTAGTCATATCATTGAATGCAAATTCAAATATGGGTGGTCCGCGCGGGACAGACAAATGTGTAATAGGTTCGTCGTCAAAAATACAAACAATTCGAAAATTCGAGAATTGGTGTGAAGGTTTTGGCGTATTGGTTAACAAAAAAAATATTGGCTTTTTGTCTCTGAGACCATGCCCCAAACCATTTAAAAATAAGCATATTTTTGTTAAGTCAAATTTTATGAAATTCAGCAATAATCAATCGGTATTTGATGACATCGAGATCTCAAATAGAAAAACATGTGCTGTTTTAGAAATCAATGAAATTTTAAGTACTGAAAAAACACAAAGAATTTTTCAAAATAAAATTTTAAATTTAGAAAAAGGTACGCCATTAAAAAAATTAACTGACATAAATTTTTTCAAGATAAGGTCTAAAGATTTGGTTTGGACGTATCATTTAACGCCTGGAATTTCGGCTGACGTTGAAATTACAGGTGAAATGTGCGGTAAAGAAATTTGTCTTGATGAAAAAAAACAGAAAATTAGCAAGATTTTAAATGTGTATAAGGATTTTATTATGATGGACGATGAAAACAAGATTTATTATTCGTCAGCAGTTGATGGAAAATGAAATTAATTTAGATTTTGAGGTCTTATGATTAAAGTTTTTTTAGGTATAACAATTTTTGCATTGTCAGCTTATTCGTGGGATGTTGATTTGTCGTTACCAGATTGCAATTCTTCTAAAGTTGCAAAAATTTTAGAACTAAATAGAAATCCTTTAATGGTAAAAAAAGAATACGTTGATAAAAAAAACGGCAAATCTAATGCTGAGTATATAGAAAAAATATTAAATAAAAATATTAAATGTGAGTACTTAATTTCTTACGACAATACTAATGCGAATCTAGCTATATACAGCCAAATTTGTCCGGAATTGAAAAATAAAATTGAATTTATACAAAATAGTTCGAGCAGCATATCCGCACATACTGTTACATATGAAAAAATTGATGGTGATAAGTTTAAGGTCGTTAAAAAAATTAATAGTGATCTAGGATTTATATGGCAAAAAGGCGAATGCAGTGATGATTCAGTAAAGTATTTCAATACGCTCAAAGAAAAATCCAAAATAAGAAAACTACTAAAAAACAAATTTCTTTTAATCTCCGAAGACGGAAAATCCCAAACCTACTACGCAAATCCTGGTTATGTGGTAAAACTTGAAAAAAATGACAAACTTTGCAAAAAGATTAAAAGCTGCGAATTGAATATTATTTTGAAAAAGCGTTTGAATTCTGCAATCCTAGACGCTGATGGAAAATTACACACAGACGAATCGTTATAAATATAATCTTTAAATCATAGAAAACCCTGACTACAAAGAATGTTTTATACCGTAATTACAATTTTTTAACTTTGAGGTTTTATGAAATTTTTAGTTTTAACAGTTTGCCTATTTTTTCTTAATGTTGTGAATGCCGATAGTTATCCTGTGCCGCCATATTTTTATTCATGCGGGATGACGAAAAGTGGTAAAATTTATTCTATAGATCGAAATTTAAAAAAAACAGAAACGATAGATTATGATTCAGACTTTGTTCCCAAGTTCGATTATATCATAACAGACGAAAAGCGTGTAAATTTTCGTGAACTGAATTTAAATAGTCGAATTAAATGCTTATACCGAATTGATTCTGAATACTTAAGGCAGGATATAATGAATATCAAGCCGCCTGTAAAACAATTTGAAAAAAAGAAATTTTTTTCAAATATTTGTCCGGAATTGAAAGGTGAAGTTAAATATATTTCGAATATGCCAGTTTCTGATGGTGATGAACGGCTTCCCACTGTAATTGATACCGATGACGGCAGAACAAAAATAGTTGAACCCAAGATTTCGGATTTGGGATACTTGTGGCAAAAAGGCGAATGCAGTCTAGAATCAGAAAATTTATTTAAAGAAATCGATGCAAAGGGTGCTATAAGCAAGCAGAAAATAATCAACGGTAAATTCAGTTTGCTCAAAGAAGGAACTGATTACAATATATTCTATGCGAATCCTGGTTTGATAATTAAAACGAAGAAACCATTTTTTTGTTTTAATTATGAAACTTGTAATCAGCAAATTATTTATAAAAAACAATTAAAAAGTGCAATTTACGATATTGATGGTCAGCTGCATACAGATGAAGATATTGAAGATCGAAGCGTCTGTGATGTAAAATATTTGCCCGACATGGTTAACGCATTTGAAAAACAGTTTACATACTTGCTTTGCAAAGTCGGGCTTTGATTCTGATAATCGTCAATAAATTTAGTTTTTCAATGTACAAAGCAAGCCTAAAACCTACTTTACCAAAGCCAATAATTTTTCAGTATAAAATTTCTGATAGCTTTTGTATCCATTGACGAAATCATCAACAGTGATTTCATATTTATAATCAGGCACGGCGCCATTGTTTTCAACGGGGACGCCATCAGGTCTGAAAAACATTGAACGGGTCATGCTGACTTCGATCTGTGAATAATTTAGGGGTGCGTTTTCACCGACGTGACCGCCAGCGCCCATCGTGCGTGTACCTAATAATTTTGCGCGGCCATAGCCTTGCATTAATGACGGGAATGCATCACCACCAGAGGCCGACATTTCATCAATCAACATCACAACAGGTTTTGTATAATGAACCAAATTTGGTGCAATCCATTCATCGCCGTCCAATGATGTAAAGCCCGTCATGCGAACGCCTTGTTGCCAAGTTGTTTTTAACAATTCAAAAACGCTGGTGGCCATGTCGTGCAATGTGGATAAGGCATCGGTTTCGTCGATATATTTTTTATATTCTAAAACATTTTCTTTGTTGGCGACCAATTTAAAACTCATCGGGCGATACGGTTTATCCATAAATAATCCAACAATTTTATTTACTAAATCGACATAGCCACCGCAGTTGTGGTCCTGATCAATAATAAGTCCTACTGTATTTTTTTCCATGATGCCGATGACTTTTTGATATTGCGATACAGTTAAAGCAATCGCTTTGTCAGCGTCGTCACCTTCGGGTGAATAATGTCCGATACGAACGTATCCAACGTTACCTTTGGCTGTGGGCCAGTAATACGAAACAAACGGAGTCTCTGAAATTTTCACAGCATTAGCGGGGATTTCAACGCGTGTTGTGCCTGAACAGAAAAAATTTCTTTCGATTTTTTTACCATCACCAAATTCTTTTGCAAATTTTGATTTCACAGATAATTTTTTTAAATACGACGGCGGGTTGTTGCGCGCGCGAACGGCTTCCAAAGTTTCTGGTAAATCTTCGCCAGTTTGAATCCATTCAAATTTTTCAGAACGAATTTCTGCTTTACCGACAGATTTAATTGTTAACTCAACAGGGCCATCCATTAATGGCAGGCTTGAAGCACGTCGGGACATTAAACGCCAAGTTGTAATTCGTTTTTGTGTCTGATCAAAGCCTTCGCCGCCATAAGGCAATAACGATGTAATGATATCCTGAACGGGGACGCCATTGATGTGTGTGATTTCATCGCCCTTTTGTACTGTCAGCGCATCTGTAAAAGGAACTGAATCATTTTTTTCATCGACGAGGACTTTGCCTTGAACCAAATCTACACTGAATGGCAATGCCGATCTGCGGTTTGAAGGATTCGATGCTGCGAAATGTGAGTCTTTGAATTCGGCAACGAACTGTGTGATTAAATAATAAAATTCATCATTTGTTTTTGATTGTTGAATGCGACGTAAATATTCTGTTTGTAATTGATCGATGTCGATTTTTAAAATGTCTTTTTTGTATTCCAACGGACCGTAACTGGATTTAATTCGGCCTAATAATTGTTGAAAATCCAAAGTTTTTTCTTCGACAGTTAATTGGCTAGCGAAAATAAATTGTGCTGCAAATACGAAAGCAATGATTGTCATCAGTTGATTTTTTTTCATACAAAACCCCTTTGTTTTCAAAGGGTGTATGCCGAGGCTGTCAGTGAGTCAAAAAAATTATGCTATTCTTTCCAGATTTCGAGACATCTATTATTATCAATTGATTTACCTTCAATCTGAAGGTTTTTTTGTCGTTTCATGTCGTAAAACTTGCCCATGCCTGACGTATAAAAATAGCCATCAATAGTAGCAGTTCGTTTTTTAAATTGAGTCGGATGCAATATGGCTTCGGTCGCAATACGTACAGAATTTTTCCATAAATCAGATTCATATTTCGAAGCTGCTTTGCCATTCCAATAGGGTTTGTTCGTTTGCTGTGGAGGACAAAGGCCATGGTGAAGTGGATTGTTTTTTGAACCGCCAACTTTTTTAAACCACATCGAAAATTGTGATGGCGTTGTACAAACTTTGGCGATATCAGGTTTGGGTTCACCGTGCGGTGGTTTAATAAATTCACTGCGCCTGCTTGTTTTTTCTGAACGATTTAAAATCATTTTTGCAACAGCCATCGGATACTGTAAACCATTTTTATAACAGATGGCCATTTCTCCATATAGAGTTCGTGCTAAAGCATCGATTTCAATTAAATTATTTTTTGTCATCAATTGATTTTTTTCATTTTTAATTTTCGGAATATTTTGCTCTGTATAGGTTTTGTCAATTTTTGATTTAATCAAAGTATCGTAAGTATTTTTGTTTTTGGTCATTGCTGGTAAAGAAAATTTATTTGGTGGTTTGAGCGGGCAGAAGCCAACAACTTGGTCTAAGATATCAGCTTTTTGTACAACAGATAAATTTTCGATGGGTTTCAATAAGGGTGTTATCGTTTTTTTTATTTCTGAAAATTGAGTTAGATTTTTTTGAGAATTCAATCGAACACATGTCTCATTTGTTGATTTTGAACCATAAGTTGAAAGTGAAAATAAGCCTGCGGATTTATCTTTTGAAACATAGTTCGATGGAATATACCCTTCGCCATTTTTTTGAATCAGATTTCCGTTGTTGTCTTTGCGCGAATATTTAAATTTAACTTTAACAAAAGATTCATTCACAGGTTCCATTGTTGTTGGGTCGATTGTTTTGTGGTAGACGATTTCGCCAACCGTTTCAATTTCGGAATCACGATCTAACCAGCCAATGGCGGGTTTACATTTTTTTGCTTCGGTCGGGCAGTAATTCCAAGTTTGTCCGGGCAAATTAAATACTGAAATTTTTGCGTCATCATCTTCGATATTATCGATATAGGCTTTTTCAGCTTTTGAAAAAGAGCCGAAAAGTAGAATAATAAATAGAGGCAAAAATTTCATTTTCTTAGGATATCAAAAATAAATGTAATTGTTCAGATCTGGGTTTGAAAACTGGTTGCGACGAAGGGCTTGGAATGCGATATTTCGAAAGACACTTTTAGGGATCGGATTCCATAAAAGTGATCACTAATCTGGATTACAGTCCCTTTTAGTGCTTGCTCTATTTATGAAAAAATGCTAAACTATAAGAATGAAAAGAGATTTGGCCACAACAATACTAAAGGACATTCATCGTAAAATTGTACTGATAGCTGGACCTCGTCAGTGTGGTAAAACAACACTATCAAAAATGTTATCTGATGACTTTACATATTTAAATTATGATAACGATAGCGATCGAAATGATATCGACAAAAAATTGTGGGATCGAAAAAAAAAGTTACTTATTCTTGATGAGATTCATAAAAAAGCTAAATGGAAAACTTGGCTGAAGGGCATTTATGATGTCGAGGGCTTAAAGCCTCAGATTATTGCCACTGGCAGCGCCAGAATGGATACTTTCAGAAAAGTTGGCGATTCTATGGCTGGAAGATATTTTCTATTTAATTTACATCCGTTGGATCTCAAAGAGCTTTCAGAATTTGAACCAAATTTTAATTTAGAAAATGCATTTCAAAAATTAATGACTGTCGGTGGATTTCCTGAACCGTATTTCAATGGTCAACTTGGTTACTATAAAAGATGGAAAAAAAGCCATCTGGATATTATTTTAAGACAAGATTTAATTTCTTTAGAAAAAGTGACGAATATTGTAGGTATTGAAAATTTAATTCGACTTTTAAGAACCAGAGTTGGCTCAACAATTTCTTATGCAAATTTGGCACAGGACTTATCTGTCGATCCAAAAACTGTGAAAAATTGGATTTCAATTCTAGAATCGTTATTTATTATTTTTAGAATAACTCCGTATTCAAAAAAAATACGAGAATCTTTACAAAAAGCGCCAAAAATTTATTTCTATGATACCGGACAGGTTGATGGTGACGAAGGTGCTCGTCTCGAAAACTTAGTCGCATGCGCTCTTCATAAGAGATTACAGTTTCTTCAGGATGCGGAGGGTGAAGAGACCTCGCTCCATTTTTTACGAACCAAAAAAGGTCAAGAAATTGATTTTTGTGTATTAATTAATAAAATTCCTAAATCTCTGATTGAAGTTAAGTTGTCAGACGATCAATGGAGTAAAACATTTTCATTATTTAATAAGTATTTTCCTGAAGTTAAAAAAATTCAACTTGTTGGCGAAATCAAAAAAGAAAAAACATTAGATCAGTTTTCTGAAATTAGATCAGCGGCAAAATGGCTGACAAAAATAAACTTACAGGGTTAACTGAGATACGCTTCTTGAACACGTGAATCATTCAGCAATTCTTGGCCAGTGCCAGATAATTTAATTTCGCCTGTTTCCAGCACATAAGCACGATCTGAAATTTCAAGAGCTAAAATGGCATTTTGTTCGACCAGTAATAAACCCAGACCTTGTTTTTTTAATTGCAAAAATTTTTCAAAAATTTGTTCAATTATCACAGGTGCCAGACCCAATGAAGGTTCATCCAACATTAAAAATTCAGGCTTGATCATTAACGCGCGTCCGATCGCCAGCATCTGTTGTTCGCCGCCAGAAAGTGTTCCGGCCATTTGTGTTTTTCGTTCGGCTAACTTTGGAAATAATGCAAATTGCTGTTCGATGAGTTCTAAAATTTCTTTGTTATTTGAATTTTGATACGCACCGATCATTAAATTATCGTGCACAGTTAAATTCGGGAATATTCCGCGGCCCTCTGGACATAATGTTATTTTTTGCTTCAGCCGCTCGGAAACGCGTAAAGTATTTATATTTTTTTGATTCAGCAAAATTTCACCCGTTGATGGCAATAAGCCCATCATGGCCTTCAGTGTCGATGTTTTACCAGCGCCATTGCTGCCAATCAAAGTTGTGATTTCACCGGATTTAAAATTGAAATTTAAACCTTTGACGGCTTTGATGTTGCCGTAACTGACGTGTAAATTTTTGATTGTGATTTCAGAACTAAGCATGCGTCACTGACCTTTTGCCCAGATAGGCTTCGATCACACTGTTATTTTTTTTAATTTCAGCGGGGATGTTATCGGCAATTTTTTCGCCGCGATTTAAAACAACGATACGCTCACAAATTGACATCACAAATTTCATATCGTGTTCAATCAGTAAAACCGTTAAATTGAAATTCTTTTTAATAAATAAAATTAATTTTTTTAAATCATCAGTTTCGGTTTGGTTCATACCAGCCGCCGGTTCGTCCAGAATCAAAAGCTTCGGTTTGGTCGCCAGCGCGCGCACAATTTCAAGTTTTCGCTGTAAACCATATGATAACTGACTGGCTTTTTCATTCGATAAAACATCAAGGCTGAAAATTTTTAATAATTCTAAAGATTCTGTTTTTAAATCCTTCTCAGTTTGTAAATATTTTTTTGTGCGAAATATCGAATCAAACCAAGCGATGGGTGCGCGCTGCTGCAGCGCCAGTTGCACGTTATCCAGAACCGACAATTGACCAAATAACCTGATATTTTGAAATGTTCGAGCAATACCGATTTTATTTACAGCATCAGGTTTTAGAGCATTAATATTTTGTATAACATTTTGGTCGTGAAATAAAATATCGCCGCTATCAGCACGGTAAAAACCAGAAATCATATTAAATACCGTGGTTTTTCCAGCTCCATTCGGTCCAATCAGACCCAGCAATTCATTTTCATATAATTCGAAGGAAACATTTTGCACGGCTTTGATGCCGCCGAATGATAAATTTAAATTTTTAATTTCAAGCAGAACTGTATCTTTAATGTTATTTGTAAAGTCAGACATTTTATTTTTTGTCCCAAATTTCTTTGCGTCCGAACAAACCTTGTGGGCGAAGTATCATCATCAAAATTAATAAAATCGGAAATACAATCATTCGAATATCAATATCACCTGTCGGCAGACTTCGTAAAACTTCAGGCAGTGCCGTTAAAATTGCGGCCGCAATCACTGATCCGGACATCGAACCCAATCCACCCAGCACTGAAATAATTAATACATTTACAGTCATTAAAAAACCGAATGATCCAGGGCTGATGTAACCCAAATGATGTGCGTACATGGCGCCGGCCAGACCTGAAAAAAAACTTGAAATCATAAATGCCGTTCTTTTGCTTTTGGCGACAGGAGTTCCCATGACTTCGGCTGCGATTTCGTCTTCGTTCAGTGCCCATAAATTTCTGCCGAAACAAGAAATTTTTAAATGATATAAAATTATAAATGTTAAAATTAAAAACGAACCCGTTACAAAATAAGCCCATGAAAAATCAGGCCATTTCATAATTCCGTTGTAACCACGGGCTGCGCCGACGTAATCCCAATTTAAGAAAACGACGCGCACAATTTCTGCAAAACCCATTGTGACGATCGCTAAATAATCACCCTTTAATCTGAACGACGGGATCGACACCAAATAACCGGCTAGGCCCGAAACACTGGCGCCAATCAACGCAGTTACCGGAATCAAATACCACGCATGAAAAAATTCTTTGGTTAATACGGCCGATGTGTACGCACCCAGCGCGATAAATCCTGCAGAGCCTAACGAAAATTGATTGGCGACACCTGTGATAAAATTTAAACCCAAGGCCATCATTGCGTTAATCATGAAGGTAATAAACAAAGCTTGAATATATGAATTTAAAAAATATTGGCAAACGGCGCCAACAAAAATAAAATTAAAAACTAAAATAAGGATTAAATTTTTTCTTTTAATGTGACCCCCATCAAACCCGTAGGCTTGATAATCAGAATCAAAATTAAAATTCCAAATGATAAAGCTTCGCGGTACGTAGATCCACCGTAACCAATCAAATAAAATTCACCCAGGCCCAGTAAATATCCACCGATGACTGCGCCCGAAAGACTTCCGATGCCACCAAAAACGGCGGCGACAAATGCACTGGTTCCGATTTTAATTCCCATCATGGGGTCAATTTTTGGATATTTTGTTGCGACTAATACAGCCGCGACACCGGCCAACATCGAACCGATCATGAACGTGCTTGAAATAATTTTATTATTATTAATACCCATCAGCGGAGCCATGTCAGGGCGGCTGCTGACGGCGCGCATGGCGCGACCAATCTGGGTTTTTTGGATGACGAAGGTTAAAATAATTAATGAAATAAACGTGACCAAATAAATAATTAAATCCACCAAGCGAAATGGAATCCCTTGGTAATTTGCGATTTCAAAATTTTCGATTAATTCTGGAAATGGTTTTGGATTTGCTCCGAAAATAATTTGGCCGCCGAATTGAAATAAAATACTGACGCCAATGGCGGTAATCAGAACATTTAATTTATCAGATTTTCGAAGCGGTTTATACGCAAACTTTTCAACACAAAAACCAAC
>JAYTMM010000102.1:0-14411 GCA_043728555.1 Pseudobdellovibrionaceae bacterium | reverse complement strand
GAATTACAAGCTGAAGCCGATAAAGAAAAAGCCGAAGCCGCAGGAACTCGTAATAATTTAGACAACATGGTTTATCAAACTGAAAAAACAATGAACGAGACCGGATCAAAATTATCAGCTTCAGAAACTGATCCTGTGAAATCAGCCATTGCAGATGCTAAAAAAGTATTAGACAATAAATCAGCAACAGCTGCTGAATTAAAATCTGCTTTTGAAGCGCTTCAAGGTATTTCTCACAAAATGACTGAAGCGGCTTATAAGGCGGGTGCTGCACAACCAGGTGCTGACGCTGGTGCCGGTGCTTCTGCAAGTGATACAAAAAAAGACGGCGACGATGTGATCGACGCTGACTTTAAAGATGTAAACTAAGCCGAAGGCTTACGGATGTAAAACTCGACGGCAAGCAAAGCTTGCCGGATGCAAGGCTCGACGGGAGACTCGACGATGAAAAAAGACTTATTAACACTGACAATTTTAGTTCTAATTGGTCTTTTTTCAAGACTTGTCACTCATGAATGGAATTTTACCGCGATTGGTGCAATTTCAATTGTTGCCGGATTGTTAATTTCAAATAAATATTTGAAATTTGCAGTTCCGATCACAGCAATGTTATTTTCAGATCTTTTTATTGGTTTTCATAACACAATGTTTTTTGTGTATTTAGGTTTTGTGTTGATGACGTTGTTGTCGACACAATTCAAAGATTCAAAAACAGTTCAAAAATTATTTTTGGCTCCGTTGGCCTCAAGCCTTGTTTTCTTTTTCGTTTCAAATTTTGGTGTTTGGTTTATGGGTACTGGGGCTGCCAACAGTTATCCAAAAAATATGTCAGGCCTGATGGAATGTTTTATGATGGGTGTTCCATTTTACAGAACACAATTTTTAGCGGATATGATTTTAACGCCAGTATTATTTTACAGCCTATTTTTTACTTTTTCGTATGTGTTTATTCATTTTTTGAACTTTAACTTTTTGACTGATACTAAACGCGCTTAATTTTTTTTGTAAATTTAAATCTGTGATTGCCAAAATACGTACGGCAAACAACCCTGCATTATAGGCATTGTCGACGGCCATCGTTGCCACAGGAACACCCTTGGGCATTTGTGCAATCGACAACAGAGCATCTAATCCATTCAACGATGTGACATTCACAGGAACCCCAATGACTGGCAATGTGGTCAGGCTTGCGACCATCCCCGGTAAATGGGCGGCGCCACCGGCTCCGGCAATAATAATTTTGATTCCATTTTTTTTCGCATTTTCAGCAACTGAAACCATTTCTTTGGGCGTTCGATGTGCCGATACAATTTCAATTTGATAAGATATTTTAAATTCTTTCAATACCGCGGCTGCATCAGACATGATTTTTAAATCTGAATCAGAACCCATAATAATTGCGACATCATATATTTTATTTTTTTTCATAGATCATCCTTACAAACGAATCTTTTTTTTGTCGCCTGCGGCTAATAGCGCAAGCCGGTTATGATCGTCCCCAATATAATTCACATGTCCCATTTTTCTGCGCGGGCGATTTTCAATTTTATCATACCAATGCATTCGCCCGGATAAAGATTTTAAAAATACAGCGCGACGAAGTGACGTACCCGATAAATTTTGCATTAAATAATTTTTTGCCGAGGCATTTTCAACAGTTGTGGGTAAATCCAAATTTAAAACACATCGCAGATGTAATTCAAACTGATCAATTTGAAAAGCATCCATGGTGATGTGCCCGGTGTTATGAACACGCGGAGCTATTTCATTCACAATCAAATCGGTTTCGGTATTAAACAATTCAAACGCAATGACACCCACGTAATTTATTTCAGTCAGCATTTTTTGAATTTTTTGAACCATTAAATTTTGTTTCGGATGCGCGCTTGGGCCAAAAACTTGGTCACATTGATTTTCTTTTTGAACTGACGTGAACAAGGGGTAATTATAAATTTGCCCTTTTAAATTTCTGGCGAACAACAATGACATCTCTGATTTAAACGGAATAAATTTTTCAGCAATAAAATGATTTTCTATACCTTTAAATTTTAATTTAAATTGTTTTAATTGAATTGCAGATTTTATAATAAATGTGCCAAACCCATCATAGCCACCAAAGCGTTGTTTTAAAACAAAATGGCCATCATACGCCGTGAATGCTAAATCCAGATCATCTTTTGAATTTATTTTCATAAATGGGCTGCTTGGGATTTCATGATCCCATAATAATTCTTTTTGTGGCCAGCGATCTTGAATTTTTGCTAAATTTGAAATTTGCGGAAAGCACTGATTTTTTTTGAGTTTAGATTTTTCAAAAAAGGATTTTTCTAAAAGTGCTGCCGGAATAAATTCGCTCTCGAAAGTGATCAGATCCATTTTTTTTGCAAATTTTTTGATATCGGCGATTTTATTCAGATCGCCTTGGTGCCACTCTTTGCAAACACTGGCCGCAGGATCTGTTTTTTTTGGGCTCAAGACATGGATACTGAGTCCCATTTCACGGCCGCGGTGGCATATCATACGAGCCAATTGACCACCACCCAGAATTCCAATTTTTTTTGTATTGTAGGACATTATTCTTATCGTAACCCTATTCATTTCACAAAATAAAGAGTAAAACTTAACTCATGCGTGACGTTAAGTCTAAACTCCTGCCGGATCAAAATTTTCCACTCTGTTTAGCTCCGATGGTGGGGCTCAGTCACGTGGTGCAACGAAAAATCATTCAGCACTACATGCCCAAAAACGCCACAACGTTTTGGCCCACTGAAATGTTGAATTCAAGACGTCTTCCAAAAGAAGTCTTAGGTATTAATTCAGAAACCTTTGTCGACATGAGTGCAGAACATAAAGAGCAAAATATAGTTCCACAAATTTTAGGTAACGAAGAAATCGCAATTCGTGAAAGTATCATCAGGCTGCAAAATGTTTGGGATATCAAGGGCGTTGATATCAACATGGGTTGTCCTGTGCAAAAAGCATTAAAACACAATTATGGTGTGGCCCTGATGGGCGACAGCGATTACGCCGCACGCGTTGTTGAATATGCGGCGAATGCCACACAAAAATTATCAAAAAAAATTCCGGTATCAGTCAAACTGCGCGCTGTTGGAAGCCATCATTCCATCCCAGAATTAATTTCATTCGTTGAAAAACTTGTAAACTCTGGCGCTGATTGGATCACATTACATCCAAGGTCGGCCGAACAAAAACGCCGCGGTGTTGCCGATTGGAATCAAATCACAGAACTGAAAAAAAATATTTCTGTGCCCGTGATCGGCAACGGTGACATTCAAATCGCAGATGACGTTTTAAAAATGCTGTCTGAAACAAATTGCGATGGCGTGATGGCGGGTCGGGCTTTGGCTGCAAGGCCTTGGATGGTTTGGCAATTGGGTGAAAAATTAAATTTCGAATCACCTGTCGCATATCAAAATCAAAAAGCGCCGATGACAGATATCGAAGAAGGCACCGAATTTGGTCGAATGCTTTTGATGTATATCGAACTGACTGAATTTTATTTCAAAGAAAAAATAAAAATGTCTGAAGGTTTAATTCTTCGTCGTATTTTATTTTTTATAAAAACCACGCATGTTTGGCTTGAATTTGGTCACACATTGATGGCCCATTCAACACGTGCAAAAACACTGGATGAATTAAAAATTTATGTGAATAATTTTTTTAAAAACGAACAACGCATGTATCAACGAACGGAGCTGCGACAGTGAAAGACATATTGATCGGTGGTTATTACAACCATTACAAAAACAAATCCTACAAAGTTTTAGACGTCGCAAAACATTCCGAAGATTTGGGTCGATTGGTGATTTACAAAACATTATATGAAAATGAACTTGGTCGAACATGGGCCAGACCCGAACAAATGTTTTTAGAAAAAATGCCAGATGCCAAAGACCGCTTTGAATTATTACCGCCGAACAAATGGCCTGTGCAATTTGATTATTTTCATTCACACATTTATTATTCTGTTGAATCAAAACCTACAGCTCAGAAATTTTATAAAAAGCTGCAAGAAAAATTTTCGGGTGTTTTACGAATGTCTGCCATGCACGATCTGTTGATGGGGCCGCATCCGTTTTGGATGTTCGAAGCCGATTTTAAATCTGAAAATTTTATGGCTGTCATTGAGTTTTTATCAGAACACCGCGATGGCCTCAGTATTCTGATTCATCCACTGTCTGGCAGTGCTATTTTAGATCATACGGATTACGCGATGTTCTTGGGGCAAAAAGAAGATTTAATTCTGTCGATATTTTAATTTATTGATTTGTATTCAGAAGCTGTCGTTTTAAAATTTTACCAGAATCACCTTTGGGCAAATCGGGCAGGCACGTATAAAATTTAGGGTGTTTGAATTTCGCTAAATTTGTAAAAACATGTTGTCTGATTTCATCTTCGTTGTATGTCATGCCTTCATTTATTGAAATATAGGCGTGGCCGACTTCACCCCAAAGTTCGTCTTTGACGCCAATCACGGCGACTTCTTTAATTGCAGAAATTGACATTAACACTTTTTCGATTTCTGCAGGGTACACGTTTTCACCACCGGATTTGTACATTTCTTTTTTTCGACCAACGACGTAAAAATAGCCTTCGCTATCAAATTGAACCAGATCACCGGTTTTGAGCCAGCCATCGACAATGGTCGTCCGAGTCGCTTCATCGTCCTTCCAATAGCCAGTCATCATCATTTCGCCTTTCAGCCAAAGTTCACCGATCTGGTCAGCTTTGCAAATTTCATTGGCCTCGTTGACGATTTGAGTTTGAATATAAAAATTCGCAAATCCAATTGAACCTTTTTTTCTGAGAGTATCACTTTCATTTAATGAAAAAACATTCGGACCAAATTCAGTCAGGCCATAGCCTTGTCTGATTGGAATATTTTTTGTTTGCCACAGTTCAATTTCAGAAATCGGCATGGGTTCGCCGCCGACAATGGCGTAACGAATTTTTGACAGATCACATTTTTTAAAGAGCGGTGATTTGGACATCATAGCCATCGTTGTCGGTACACCAAACAGCAATGTGCATTTGTTGGATTCGGATAATTTTAAAATTTGATCGGCATCAAATTTTTTTGTTAAAATAATGTGTGCTCCGCGATGAAAAAATGGCGTAGTTAAAACATTCCAGCCGCCAGTATGAAATAGCGGTAAAAATATCACCGCTGAATCTTGGTCGGTGATATTTAATCGCATCATCGTATTCAGTGAATTCCAAAATAAAGCACGATGTGAAATCATGGCCCCTTTTGGAAATCCCGTTGTTCCGGACGTGTAAATAATCAAAGCGGTCGATTCAGGTTCAGAATTAAAACCAAGTTCTGAATTTAATTTTTCTAAATTTTCAGATTCAACTTGTATATTTATATGGTCTTCAAAGCTGTTTTTACCAATCAGTGGACATGTTTTTTTCTTTTTGATATCGACGGAATTTAATAAATCGAAATACTGTGGTTCGTAAATAATTAATTCTGGATCAGAATTATCAATCAGGTATTGAATTTCACTGACTGTTAAACGGTAATTGATCGGAACCAGTGCGGCCCCTAATCGGGCTAAAGAAAAAAATAAAATCAGACTTGAAACTTCATTTGTGGATAATAACAAAACACGACTATTTTTTTTAATTTTAAAAGCAGAATTTAAAAAATCTGCTCCAAGAACTGATTTTGCATAAAACTGTTGGTAATTTAAATATTCGCCCGTGTCGCCATTGGTGACAGCTTTCAGTTCCGGCGAATATTGATTCCATTTTTTAAGCCAATCTAATTCAAAACTTATATCTCTAGAGATCATTTAAGTATCGTATCCCCAGACCAGCGCAGTTGCGACCATGCTCATGCCGCCACCGGATCCCAGCATTACGATCAAATCATTTTTTTTAAGTTTTTTTTGATCAACGGCATCGGCCAAAGCCATACCAATCGAAGCGCTTCCAGTGTAACCAAACCGGTCCATAATACAGTGCGCGCGTTCGCGGGGAACTTCTAAAGTATCCAGGGTTTCAAAAATACTTTGAATGTTGAATTGTGTGATAAAAAAATGTTTTACATCGTTGGGTGTTTTATTTAATGGCGCTAAAACTTTGCGAGTCAATCGGGGCCAATGTAAACCGTTCGTCTCTGGTGGAATTCGTTTTGGAAATGCCAACAGGTGGGATTTATTTTTTAAAACATCTTCTGATAAAGTCATCGCTGTCCCGCCGGCATAAATTCCCATATAATCATGGTACTGACCTTCGGTGTACATCGTGCTGGTTTTAAATCCGATATTTTCAGTTGTCGCAGAAATCACTGCGGCCCCGGCACCATCTGCGAACAGCGACGCAATTTTATAATCATCAAAATTTAAATAAGGGCTCATCGCATAGGCGCCAACAACCAAAATATGTTGAAAATTAGAATCGGCTTTGATGTATTTACTGGCCATGTCACAGGCTGTAACAAAACCAGCGCAGGCTGAATTGATATCAAACGAACCAGCTTTTGTGGCATTCAATTTATATTGTATAACAGACGCTGTCGATGGTGATAAATAATCCGGAGTATCTGTGGCGACAATAATTAAATCTAAATCCTGTGCTGTCAGACCTGCAGCGGCCAGTGCTTTTTTTGCTGCGGGTAAAATCAGATCACTTGTGCGTTGGTCGTCAGATTTCCAGCGGCGCTCGGTGATATTTCTGGATTTTTGTAAAAAACTGCCGATGTCTTTTTGATATAAATCATCAAAGAATTTGTTATTAACGACTCTTTCGGGAGCGTAAAAACCTGTGCCAGTAATAGTTGCATTTCTTAAAGTATTTTCGGTCAATGACATCTGTGATCCTTTATTTATTTTATAATGAATTTTCATATACTGTTTTTATGTTATTTGATTCTGTTAATACTTTGCGTTGCAAATTAACAAGCGAATTTTCAAATCATCAGTCAATAAGATTGACCGAAGGCCTGCGCCGTCGCAAATATAAGCGACAGAATTTTAATCACAAGACGAAGGAGAAGACTTATGTCAGTCACACAGCCAACCACAGAAAATTTAAAATTTAATTTTAAAAATAAAACAGCCATTGTCACAGGCGGAGCCCAAGGTATCGGATTTCAAATTACACTTTCATTTTTACAATCGGGTGGATCTGTTTCGATTTGGGATTATTCAGCTGACGCTTTAGAAAATGCAAAAAAAGAATTATCTTCATTTTCAAATCAAGTTCATTTTGCACAAGTCGATGTCACACAAAAAGAATCGTGTGAAGCTGCTGCCGCTTCATTACCATGGCCGGTTGATATTTTAGTCAACAACGCAGGAATTACGCGCGATAAATCATTTGGCAAAATGTCTTTCGAAGACTGGAACGCCGTCATCAATACAAATTTAACAGGTTTATTTAACACGACAAAAATTTTATCTGAAAAATTTAACTCAACGTCGAAGGCCAAACGAATCATAAACATTTCAAGTGTTGTTGGTCTGTATGGAAATTTTGGACAAACAAATTATGCAGCCGCTAAAGCGGGTGTGATTGGGATGACAAAAACTTTGGCGAAAGAATTAGGTCGCAAAGGCTTTACTGTGAATGCCGTTGCACCAGGATTTATTTCAACAGCAATGACACAAGCTATGCCCAAGGAAGCTCTTGATCAAATGGCGGCCAAAGTTCCTGTCGCACGTTTAGGATCAACCGAAGATATTGCCAATGCCGTATTGTTTTTGTCATCGGAACAAGCTTCGTACATTAACGGTACTGTTTTAAGTGTCGATGGTGGCGTTGTTATTTAATTTTTAAAGGGGATAAAAAATGAATCAAATTGTAAATTTAAAAAATATCGTACGAATCTGCTTACTTTTAGTTGTCGCTGTCCAAGTACAGGCGGGATCTTTTAATATAAGTTCTGATTTTTCAGGTTTTGTAAATATCGGCGCTAAAGAACTTTTTGTGAAATATTCGGCACCCGCTGAAAATAAGCCCACTTTAATTTTATTAAATGGTCTGACGTATTCGACGAATCAATGGTTTGCAATGACCTATTATTTAAAGCAGCAAGGTTTCGGAGTTTTAGCTTATGATATGGACGGCATGGGTCTGACGTTATTACGATACGGCGTTAAAACTGAACCCTATCATTACAGTGATCAAGTTGATGATCTTCTAAAATTATTAAATACACTTAAAATCAGTCAGCCTTATAATTTAGTCGGACTATCTTATGGTGGTGGTATTGGTGCTGCATTTTCATTTAAATATCCACAGTTTGTGAACAAATTGGTGATGATGGCGCCGTACACTCAGCCGTTACAAAAACAAGACGAATCGATCAAACAGCAAATCAGTTACACACGAATTATGTTTCCGATGAATACGGCTTCCGATGATCAGCTGTATGATTATTATCTTCGTCAAAGCGTTTACACAACGTATCCATCGGCAGAACCGATTGTTTTAGAAAATCCGATCAAGCTCGAAGCCGTGTTTCGCCTGACACAAGGAATCCGTAAATTGAATGTGATTTCCGAGGTTACAAAATTTCCTAAAAAATCAGTCTATTTAATTATTGCTAAAAATGATCAATACATTCCCGCAGATGTTCTGGAAAATTTTTGGAATGCTATTCCAGCATCGGCGCGAGTTGAAAAAATTTATATCGAAAATTCTGAACATAAAATACCAGAAGCTCGCCCCCTGAAGGCCGCCGAAGTTTTGGGAACTATTTTTTCAAAGTAAGTATTAATGTAAATATAAAAATAAATAGTCAGTTCAAAAGGAAAATAAAATGGCAAAATTTATAACCAAAGATCAAACGACGATTAATTATGATGTATTTTCGGGAGTTGTTCCGACAACAACATTTTTTATTCATGGAAATTTAGCTTCAAACCGTTGGTGGATGCCGACTGTTGAAATTTTAAAATCATCAAAGAATAACTTTAAAAACAAAAGTGGCAGTGTTATTTGTGCCGAATTTCGCGGATGCGGCGGAAGCTCTGCTCCTAAAAATGAATCTGAAGTTACAATTAAAAATTTTGCTGATGATTTTATTCAGCTGATTCGCGAACTGAAATTGGGTCCGATTCATTTGGTGGGTCATTCGACAGGTGGCCTGATTGCCGCCTTAATGTTGGCAGAAGCACCCGAATTATTTTCTAAAGCTTACTTGTTGGATACGGTTGGTGCTGAAGGTGTTAAGTTTGATAATGCAATGATTTCGGCGTTTGAAGCCATGAAATCGGATCGCCAATTAACGGCGACAATTATGGGATCTACGATTTATAAAAATAATGCAGAGTCTGCGTTTTTTAATGAAACTTTAGTTGAAGACGCCTTTCAAGCCGTAAAGTCCGTGGGACATCTTGTTTTAAAAGCCTTAGACGGTCTTGATTTGCGTGAAACATTAAAAACTGTTCAGCACTCGGTTTGTGTTGTGCACGGCGAACATGATGTGTTGTTGCCGGCTACAGAAGCGCAAAAATTAGCCGCCCTATTCGCAAACGGCAAATTTCACACTTTAAACGATTGTGGCCACTGCCCAAATATTGAAAATCCGGAATATTTCGTCAAAGATTTTTCTGAATTTTTGTACAACTAATTTTACAGCTAGATAAATACTAACTGAGATGATTCATCTGTCGTTGATTCAAAGATCTTGAATCAATCCGATTTTTATTAACAGCAGAATTGCTTTTCAAAAATCCCGGCAGATCACGTTTCTTAGACCCATTACAATAATCTTTGATAATAATTTCGCTGGCAGCTTCACGGTCCATATTAAGAGCTAATAAATAATTCCAAGCGGCTTCGGCCAATGAGGCTAATGATATTGAATGAGTTTCTGAATATTTTTCTGATAACTGATCGACCAGTTTCATGAAATTCCAAAAATAGGAACCCGATTGTTCACGAATGACGACTGTGAAATTTTTAAATTCACCACTATTCGCATAAAGATCCCAAAATTTTGCAAAACGGTTCATACGCTGTAATGTTTGATAATCCATCGTCGACGTTGATAAAATTTGAAACGGAGCAAAAGCCTGATAGCGCATTTGAAATTCTGTTTCGTGGCGTATGATGGGTGTGCCTTTCAGGCGTTTTAAAATACCCACTTGAATCTCGTCGGGTTTCATTTCAGCTAAGCGATCAAAGCCCGCACCAAAACTTTCTAATGTTTCACCGGGCAGACCCACGATCAAATCTGCATGTGTGTGAACTTTGGTTTCTGTCAGAATATAATTAAAATTTTCTTCAACTTTTTTCAGATCATTTTTTCTTGAGACATTTTTGGCGACTTCGGGATTCAATGTTTGAATGCCAACTTCGAATTGCAAGCTGCCGGCTGGAAATTTTTGAATTAGATTCTTTATTTCTTGGGGTAAGCGGTCTGGGACCATTTCGAAATGCAGAAATAAACCCAATTCAATATGTTCAAAAAAGAAATTCAAAATTGTCACAGACGTTGTCGGGCTTAAATTAAATGTGCGATCGACAAATTTAAAGGTGCGGGCTCCACGATCCATCAGTTTTTTAATTTCTGCTAAAAATAAATTTAAATCAAAACTGCGCACAGATTTATCCAACGATGACAGGCAGTATTCGCACTTGTACGGGCAACCACGTGATGCTTCGACATAGATGACTCGGTTTTTGATATCATCGTCAGTGTACAAATCATACGGCAATATCAGTGATTTGATGTCTGGTAATTCACCACGAATAATTTTGGTGGCTGGAAATAATCCAGTTAATATCTGATCGCAGAAAGTTTTAAATAAAAATTCAGCTTCGCCAGCTATGATATAATCTGCGATCGGAAATAATCGCTGGGTTTCAGTTTCGTAAGAAATTTCAGAACCGCCCAAAACTAAAATAATATGTGGGGCTACGGATTTTAATATTGAACAGACTTCAAAAAGTTCTTCTGTATTCCAGATATAAACACTAAATCCAACAATTGTAGGTTTTCTTAATAAAATTTTTTCGACCACATTTCTGGGATTTTCTTTGATCGTCCATTCAAGTATTTCAGCATTTTTTTGATGGTCGCCTAGGTTTGCGAATAAATAACGTAGTCCGAACGAGCTGTGTTGGTACGTTGAATTTAACGTGCACAGCAGAATCTGTTTTTCGGGAATGTTGTTATATATAGACACACGCGGAACTTACTTGATTGAATTTAAAAAAGCCACGAGCAATTCACATCCTGATTTCAATTGTAGAAATCTTTCATGAGTGCCTCCGCAATCAGGGTGGGCGCGCAGAGCCGCTTTTTTGTAGGCCCGCTTGAGCTGGGTCATATTAAAGTTTTTTATCAGTTGCGAAGGTTGTGACAAATAAAAATTGATTAATTCAAAGGCTGATTGTTCGGAATGTGCCAGCTTGTGATCAGGAATAACAATTGTTTTTTTATACTTTAAATAGGGGTTTTTCAGTCCTAAAACAGGTGAAATTGAATCAATTTCCAAATTTCCCAATAGATATGACAAGTTCATCGGGTCTATATCTGACGACCATTCGATGTTCTGGTTTTGATAAAGTTCAGAGGAGAAAACAGAATCAGATTCCAAAGTGTTAGCGCACGTAAAGGCTAAGATATCTGAAAAATTTAATTGCGTTTCCTGTTTTGACATACCCACTGATCGGCAAAACTGAGAGGAGGATAAGTCCAAAAAAGGTCCGAACGATCAATTTTTTTGTATTTTCTCCTCTGAGAAACACCTTTTTCAGAGGAGAAAACGATGTTTTTTCAAAAAAAATGAAAAAATTGTATTTTTTCCCTCGACAAAAGGTTTTTTTTCAACTTAGACTTAGGTCATACAGATGTTTTTGAATTAAAAATAAGAATGAAAATTGTTATCGATTAAGTAACAACAACGCCTTAACAACCCCTAACGGAGGAATTTAAAATGGCAAAAAAGACAGCAAAGAAAGCAGCTCCTAAAAAAGCTACAGTAAAAAAAGCAGCTCCTAAAAAAGCCGCTCCAGCAAAAAAAGCAGCAGCTCCTAAAAAAGCCGCTAAAGCTCCAAAAGCTCCAAAAGCAGCTAAAGCTACAACTAAGCGTAAGCCAAATCTTGCGTTCATGAAGCCTTTAATGCCTTCTGCATTATTAGCAGCAGTTGTTGGCGCAGCACCTTTGGCTCGTACTGAAGTTGTTAAAAAATTATGGGCTTACATCAAGAAGAACAATCTTCAAGATGCTAAAAATCGCCGTAACATCAATGCTGACGATAAATTAATGCCAGTATTTGGTAAAAAACAAGTTTCTATGTTCGAAATGACTAAACTTGTTTCTAAGCATTTAAAGTAATCTTTAAACGTTAAGTTTAAAGTTCACGAAAGGCTGGGGTAACCCGGCCTTTTTTTATTTAAAGATAAAATAGACAGAATAAATTTCCAAAATACTTTGTATATCGACAGTCCTCTCTAGCCAAAACAGACGAATTCAACTAATATATTGCGATGGCAAATCAACGCAAACAACCACCTCTGAATAAAGATGAAATTTTGAAAATGCGCGTTGCATGTCAGCTTGCAGCCAAAGTTTTAAATTACACAGCAAAATTTGCAAAAATCGGAATGACCACCAACGAACTGGATTTGATCGCTGATGATTATACAAAATCATTAAACGCGATTTCGGCGTGCGTAGGTTATCACGGATACCCAAAGGCAACATGTATTTCTGTGAACAAAGTCGTCTGTCATGGTTTGCCCGGTGAATATAAAATCAAAGACGGTGACATTTTAAATATCGATGTCACTGTGAAAAAAGATGGTTTTTTCGGCGACACTTCGAAAACAATTATGATCGGTAACGTTTCAAAAAACGCCACTGACTTGGTGGACGCGGCTTACAAAGCCATGATGATAGGGATCGGAGCGGTCAAGCCACACGGCTTCACAGGTGATATTGGTTTTGAAACAAATAAATATGTCACACGCCGAGGTTACACAACGATCAAAGAAATCGGCGGGCATGGTATTGGCCGTGTATTTCATGGCGATCCGTTTGTTCCGGCGTTTGGTAAAAAAGGCAAAGGCGAAAAAATTATTCCATGGACGTGTTTCACTGTCGAACCCATGGTGAATGAAGGTACTGATGAATTTATCGAAAAGCCCATCGCTAATTCAGATATTAAATATTACGAAACCAAAGACGGAAAATTATCGGCGCAGTTTGAACATACTTTGCTGATCACAGATGTTGGATATGAAATTTTAACTTTAGAATAACATTAAACAGAAATAAAAAATTAAAAAAGGAAAAAAAATAAATGAGAACACAAACAAGCGAGAAACCAATGAAAAAAACGGCTATGAAAACAACTTCAACAAAAACCGCAAAAATAACAAAACCTGATTATGTTGTTTGCGAAGCGGCAATGAATGATCCAAAAATATTTGCGGATCTTGCGCGTTGGGGCCGTGAAGAAATTAATATCGCTGAAAAAGAAATGCCAGGTTTGATGGCTCTGCGTAAAGAATTTAAAAAACAGCAACCGTTAAAGGGCGCAAAAATCGCGGGTTGCTTACATATGACAATTCAAACGGCTGTGTTGATCGAGACCTTAATTTATTTGGGTGCTGAAATTCGTTGGTCATCTTGTAATATTTTTTCAACGCAAGACCAAGCGGCTGTTGCAATTGCTGCTGCAGGAATTCCGGTTTTTGCTTGGAAAGGTCAAACAGAGGCTGAGTCGGCTTGGTGTATTGAACAAACAATCACAGGTTGGGGAGCTGACGGTTACAATTTGATTTTAGATGACGGCGGAGACCTGACGAACATGATGCATTTACCAAAATATGCAAACATGATGAAAAAAATCATTGGTGTTTCTGAGGAAACAACAACAGGCGTTCACAATCTTGAAATGATGTTGAAAAATAAAAAATTAAAAATTCCAGCAATCAACGTGAATGATTCTGTGACGAAATCTAAATTTGATAATTTGTACGGTTGCCGCGAATCATTGGCCGACGGCGTGAAGCGTGCAACAGATGTGATGATCGCAGGTAAAGTTGTGGTTGTGGCTGGTTACGGCGACGTTGGAAAAGGTTCTGCGTTTTCAATGAAGGGTCTGGGCGCACGAGTTTTAATTACTGAAGTTGATCCAATTTGTGCGTTACAAGCTTCGATGGAAGGTTTTCAAGTCGTAACGATGGATGAAGCTGCTTCTGTGGCTGATATTTTCGTAACAGCGACAGGGTGTTGTGACATTATTACTGAAAAGCATTTCGGTAAAATGAAAGATAACGCGATTGTTTGTAACATCGGACACTTCGATATCGAAATCGATATGGCATGGCTTAACAAAAATTCAAAATCACGCGAAGTGAAACCTCAGGTTGATATTCATACTTTGAAAAACGGAAATCAAATTATCGTTTTGGCCAAAGG
>JAYTMM010000101.1:0-5571 GCA_043728555.1 Pseudobdellovibrionaceae bacterium | reverse complement strand
TTTTAAATTTTGCTCAGCCACGTTTTGTAAAACGTAAGACGCCATGGATTTATAAAATTGTAAAACTGTTTGTCTGCTGACATTAAATTGCGTCCATTCATAATCATTTTTCGCAGCCTCGGTTAAAGATCGTGTTGAGCGGTAACGATTCGTACTGGCAAAGCCATCAAATACAGGAAGTGTTGCTCTCAGTGAATAAATTGTTGTCGGTAAAACTTGCGGAATTGTCAGGGCGTTGCCGCCAATGTTTGTATCTAGCAGCATGTATTTTTTGTCGGTCAGATAATTTACCGAGGCTGAAACCGTTGGTAAATAAGTCGATAAAGATTCTGAGTGCTTCCATTCAGTTTCTTCAAGGGCTGATTTTGCTTTTTGAATTTGCAAAGATTGCATCTGAGATTCTTGAAGTGCCTGAATTAAAGTTAAATCAGATTCAATTTCTTGAGATGCTGATTGTGCTGCGAAAATTTGCCCTGAAAAAAATGTGGCAGACAAGAGCAGAAGCGTAAAATATTTTGAAATTGGATGTCTCATGTTGACCTCGGATATGGTTATGACTGATAATCATTTGCATTGCAAACGATTTGTTTTAACAACTGTTACTGAGCAAAACGGCGAGAAAACAAGTTTGAACAAACACTGCAAACTGGGAGGCGAATTGAAAGCTACGAAATTGAAAGATTCGGATGTGCAATATGAAAATCCCAGACACGTTCATCCGGCGTTAAGGCCCTATTTGGGGTATTGTTTAAACAAGTTAGCAACCATTTTTAAAGGTGAACTTTGTTCGGCTTTTAAGACTAAAAATATTCAAGGTGTTCATTTTGGAATTCTAGCTATTATAGAAAATTCTAAAAATACAGTGAACCAAGTCAGCATTTGTGATGAAACTGGGATTGATAAGGCCAGTATGGTTAAAATTATCGATCATCTTGAGAGTCTAAATTATATCGAACGGGTCGCATCGAAAGAAGATCGCCGTATTAAAAATTTATCTTTGACAAAATCAGGAGCGAAATTTTTAAAGGATTCGATAGTGATTCGAAATAAAATAGAAGCTGATTTTTTAGTGGCCTTAGATGTCAAACAAATCAAACAATTCAAGCTGTTGATTTTAAAAGTTCTGGACCATCAGAAATAAAATATTGGTAGTGAGAGGCGGACTTGAACCGCCGACCTACGGATTATGATTCCGTTGCTCTAACCAGCTGAGCTACCCCACCACCGAAAACTGATTAAAAACGAAGTTCTTTTGTAAGGTCAGGTGATGTAAAAGTCAAATTTTTCGCGAATTTAAATTTTGATTTGGCGAGGTTTGCCTAAAAAGTGTTCTCAGTCGACATTTCGTACATCATGAACCTGATTTTTTGTGATCAATATGTGTCTGCAGCATCCACAGCCTTAGTTTTTTCAACAGATCATCGCGAATTCCGAAAAATACGATTTGGTGCAGATATTTTTTGTCGGCATCTGGGGTCGTGTCGACAAATTGAATTTTTGATTTAATCGGACGCAATTCATTTTCATCGTCTTGGGTCAGTGCGAATTCTTGATAGTCACCGCGTTTAAATTGAATTTCATTTTGATACGTGAATGCCGCTTCGGATAATTCACTGACTTCGATCATTTCTGAATGTAATGCCGGATCTAAATTCGGAAACCAATTTGCAGGATTTGAATCTGTTTCAGCACAACCAGGAAAATAAGTATTAAACATACGTCCCAAATAATTGCGATCCAATGGCTTTGGCAAGCGAACTGTTTCGCTCCTGAATACTTTTTCACAATCTGATCGCTCGATTATGGTTTCAGACGTTATTCTAAAAATCATTGGCGGATTTTTGAAAATCGTATTGATTTGCTCTGCAGTAAAATCTTTTTCACTGATCAACAAATCACAATCTAATTTATCAATAAGCAGGCCTTCGGAGATTTGTGAAATATGGGCTTTTTCAAATTTTCTTGAGAAATAATCATTTAATTTTTCAAAATCTTCGGGCTCAGTCATGTGTATGACTATTTTTGGTTCGGTAATGGTTTTATTTTTTTCAAAACCTGACCATTTTGCTAAACGCAGTTTATTTTTTGATTCAGCGCCTTTTTGGCGTAATGATGTGGTCACCGAGGCTGCTGGCGCGCAAAAAATAAATTCGTAGATGTTATCAGTTTTTGAAATGGGTTTGACCCATTGGCTGGATTTTTTCTGATCCACAAACGACAAATGGTAAAATTTGTAAGGTTGGTTTAATTCATAGGGCACATTGGTTTCAATCGTAAAACCAAACTCAGACAACTGTATAAAATTTTGTCTATGAATTTTTTCAATATAATTTTTTTCAGATGAACTGTGTACGGCCGTGGTTTTTATTTTTTCATTTTTAATTAAAGCAAAGCGCAGGTGTTCCTGTAAAATGGCTGGATCAAAGGGTTTGTATATTATATTTTCAACGGGCCATGTTTCAGTTTTTTTTAAGGGCTTCAGTGGGTCGTCAAACACTGTTAAGACCAGATGCGAATTATATTTTTTTTGTATGTCAGACAGCGTTTGCGCGTTCACAGTGGTCAATGATTCGCTGCTCAGTATCAGCAGAGTCAGTTTATGGTCTTTGTTTTCGTTATTGGATAAATATTGATCTAGATCTTGTAAATTATTTTTTTGAACGAAAATTAAATCAAAATCTAAACACAACTGAAGCGTTGCGGCTTTGATTACATCAGCAATCTTAGAATCTGATTCGATCGCGCAAATGAATTCTTTCACAGATTTATTTTAAAGCGGATAATTCGCTTTGAACAGGAATCAGTTTAGGATCAGGCAAAGGTCTAGTGTTTTTTGTTTGAAAATTTACAAGTACGACATTTGTGTCTGCATCCGAAAAAGCGACCGAATTTATTCGCCCCAGTGCAGCCGTTAATTCATCGGATGTGCTCATTTGGCCAATTTTAAACCAGCAGTCGTCACTATCATTTTGTTCATCGATGATGGCCTTCAGGGTTTTAATTAAATGTAAAACGTGTGAATTCATATCTGAGATTAAATACGAAAATTGTTTCAAAAATTGGGTATTTAGCAATAACTGATCAAGTATTTTATGACATAAAATTTTTTCAATAAAAAAATAAAAATTCAGTTGGCCATCACGTTTTATGGGATCACTGAAAAAATGTTCGGCATGTATAAAATCATGTAACAGAAAGCTGAGAACATCGCGCTCTCCATATTTTTTTTCGGGCCACTGGGTGTAATCATTTTCAAAAGTCAGTACGCGCTGGTTACTCAGCTGGTATTTTAAAATTTCAAATGGTTTGGGTTCGTAATTTAAAACAGATAAATTATAATCGTCTGTATAAAAATGAAATAAGCCTGAAATGGCAGATTCAGGGACAGCTTTGATTTTGATATTTGAAATAAAACTTTCGAATGTGATCAGGCGATCTAATTTCTGTGGCCAAGAAATATTTAAATCTTTAAATAGGGCGTAAATACTAAAATCAAGCGGATTATTTTTATTTTGTGTGTGACAAGTTCGTGCATTTTTTCGTAATCCCGCAAACCAATCGTGTTTACGCCGCAAACAGCAAAGTGCAATTGTCCAAATAATGACGCTATTTTTTTGCGACAAATTGTGGATGTTTTTCTGAATGATCGTAAAATCGTTTTGGTGGTCGATGTAAAATTCTTTTCCACAAAAAGTGGGCTTAAATTTATCTTTTGCTGATTTCTGTGTGGATAAGTTTTTCCTCACAAAATCTTGACGATTTTCAGTTTGCATAATGGCCTTCTTCAGAATGTAATCATATCAACAGCCAGCGAAAACTTCAAGGAAGGGGTTTCCATGACATTCAATCAAAAAATACTTCTTAGGTTCTGTGTTTTAATTTTTCAGTTTGCCACATTGAATTCATGGGCCGCAAGCGTCGTCGATCCCCGTATCGGCATTTTAAATGGTCAGGTTTCGTCCACTGAAGATTTTATTTACAGTGAATACCGACAAACGAAAAATCAAGACCAATTATCCAATGTAGACCTTTTAAAAATCGAAGCAATTCAGAAAACATTTCCGTTGCCGGCGGAGCATTATGATCGAATTAAACATTTCGGTGGATGGATTCATTTTGCAAACGATACATCATGTTTAGATACCCGTGGTTTAGTTTTACAACGTGATTCAAAAGTTTCCGTTGATGTCGCAAGCTGCAGGGTAACGGGCGGCGATTGGCACGATCCATATACTGATCGAAATTTTACATCATCAGCAGATATTCAAATTGATCATGTTGTGCCGCTAAAGCACGCCTATATGACGGGGGCATTTGATTGGAGCAAAAAAAAGCGTTGTCAGTATGCGAATTATTTAGGGAATGAGTTTCATTTGTTATCTGTGAATGGGACTGAAAATATGCGCAAAGGTGATCGTGGACCGCATGAATATTTGCCGCCCAATCAACGGTTTACCTGTAAATATATCAAAAACTGGCTTGAAATAAAATATATTTGGAGCTTACGCATCACTCCCAAAGAAGCCGATCATATAGAAAAAATTGTTATCAACGAAAATTGTGACGCCAAAGACTTTCAAATTCCAAAGTCTGAAATCGATCAGCAAAAAAAATACATGAAAGATAATGAAAATATTTGTGTTGGAGCCGCATTGTCTGCATTCTAGTCTTTCAGGAGATTTAAATGCAGATCGAAAAGCTTGCGACGTTTTTATTTTTTTGTGCGCTGATACATTGTTTCAGTGTCAGTCTGTTTTCAAAAGTATCTGCTCGTTTTAAAAAAGGCTCTGCTTCCGAGGCTTTTTTTCATTTATTATCCGAAGTTGAAATTGTTTTTGGTTTTTGGGCATTTATATTTTTAGTCGTTTGGTTTTTGATCGAAGGTTCGGGTGCAGTTATCAAGTACCAAGAATCTTTAAATATGACAGAGCCACTCTTTATTTTTTGTATAATGATTTTAGCTTCAACCAGACCCGTTGTGACAGTGGCTCGAAATGCAGTTCTTAATTTATCAAAGTTCATTTCGTATTTATTTTCAAAAATTATTCCTGTGGATCAAAAAATAATTCAGTTTTATTGCTTGATGTTTTTTGGGCCCTTGTTAGGATCGTTAATCACAGAACCTGCTGCGATCACATTAGTTGCGTTGTTATTGTATCGCATGTTGGATTCAAAAATTTCTGAAAATTTTCTGTACCCATTGTTGGCCTTGTTGTTTGTGAATATTTCAGTGGGTGGTGGGCTTACACATTTTGCAGCGCCACCTATTTTAATTGTGGCTTCAAAGTGGGGCTGGGGCCTTAAAGATGTATTTATCAATTTGGGTGAACCGGTTTTGTTGGCTGTATTTTTAAATACGACTTTATTTACGTATGTATTCAGAAAAAAAATTATTTCTGAATTAAATCCACTTCAGGCCGACTCATACCCGATGCCTTTATGGGTTATTGCTTCGCACATACTATTTTTAATTTTAATTGTATTAAATAGTCACCACACGCAAGTTTTTATGGGCTTGTTTCTTATTTTTATCGGATTAACATCCGTTACAAAAAATTATCAAGACGGTTT
>JAYTMM010000100.1:0-11124 GCA_043728555.1 Pseudobdellovibrionaceae bacterium | reverse complement strand
GAAGCTCTTCTGAAAAATGAGCGTAAAGAAACTGACGACAATCTGCTTGATGAGCGCGAGCGAACAGATACTGCACACGACCTAACAAAAACCGATCTTATGACCAGAGATCAATTTCTCGCGGTTGTAAGCCACGACTTAAGAAATCCACTCTCATCAGTTTCCATGGGTGCGAGCTTAATTCGAGCGGGTCTCACCAAAGGCGGCAACAAAGAAGACCTTTTTAAATTTCTAGAAATTATTGAGCGAAGTGCCGCAAATATGGATAGAATGATCAGCGATCTGCTTGACGTAGAACGAATGTCAAATAATAAGCTTTTCTTGAATCTCGAGATGAACAATATCGGTGAACTACTGCAGGAGTGTGTGGACCTTTTTGCACCTATAGTTTTAAGTAAGTCCTTTTCAATGACAATTAACCCTTCTTCCGAAACCATATTTTCCGAAATAGATCATGATAAAGTTCTGCAGGTGCTATCCAATCTAACAGGAAATTCCCTTAAGTTTTCTCCAAGGGGGAGCATCATTACGCTTTCCGCTCGTAAATTAGACCAAGACGTAGAACTTTCTGTGAGCGACAACGGGCCAGGAATTCCTGAGGATAAAATGACTGAAATTTTTGAACGATTTTCTCAATTAAAAACTAATGATAGGAGCGGACTCGGACTTGGTCTGTTTATTTCTAAATGGATTGTCGAAGCTCACAATGGTCGCATATGGGTTGAATCAAAAATTGGCGCAGGAAGTTCGTTCATATTTACACTTCCAATAAGTAAAAAACACTAAGTTTGCGTTAAGTGGCGTTAAAAACTGAGTTCGATAATTGTATATGCTTAGGAAAGACTTGAACCAGCACGCCCCTGTAAAGGAAGCTCAGGATTTTAAGATCTGTTGATGAAATCGACTCATAAATAATACAAATTTTTTTAAGATTTGAGTGACCAGCCGGAAGTTTCTGTACCATTTGTTAAGTTCATAAATTGCATACAATATCTTATCGGAAGTTTGGTTTAAAAACTTCAGGCTGGTCAATCGATTGAAAACATTGAATGTTTAGACTTTGATTTTTTATATAAAGAAAGCAGTTGGTAAACTTCTTCGGTGGTTTCTAAAATGGTTCGCAGTCCACCAATATCCTGCATTGCTGATAGTCGCATTGTTTTGTGATTCGCAAGTTTAAGTAAAATTGACGGTGTTCTTTTTAATCTTTGAGCAATAATTACTGTACTGCTAATTTTTTGAGTTCTGATTTTCAAGACTTTGGCAAAAGTATCAAGCGGTATTGCATGAACATCACGCCAATTCGAAAGCGCGTCTAAAGCTGGAATCATTTCCGTTTCTTTGCTGGTATTGTTCTTTAAAATTTCGCCAGCCTTGTCGATTTTTGATTTACTGTAGTTAAGCTTTACTGACTTCATAAAATCTCTCTTTTTTATAAGTTTAGATCTATAACAAATTGATATTATTGATATATAAAATTTAATTTATCTGAAAAATCCACAGTTTTTGTTGTAATAGACTTAATGAGATCTAATTTAAAAAAGGGAGAACCAAGTTGATGAATAAACTATTTTAGCTCGCATACTTTTTTTCTCCAACATATATTATCTTATGTTGAATATGCGTCTAATATTATTACTTTTAATTTATTTAGTTTTTTTGTCCGACTGCTCAACAATCACAAGTCAGACGTACCCAGTTATTGATGATAGTGCATTTCAGAATATTGTCCCTGATAAAAAATTAAAATTAAGAATTAATTATTATTCGGGTATGTTGGGAAAGCAAACGAGATCACATCAATTGAATAATGATTTAGTTCCTGAAATTAAAAAAATATTTTTGGCTACAAAATGGTTTTCAGAAGTTCAAATAGTTGAAAAATTTAAAGACCAAAGATTTTCCAGTTCACATTTTAACGAACATCCTAAAAATTTAGACGATGATTTTAGGCAAGCGACACCTGCAGAAATGGATTGCGACCTTCAGCTTTCAATTTATATTCAATCAAACGGAATCATATCATCAAAACTAAAAAATATTTTGCCATTGCTGACATTTTCATTGATTCCTGTAAACGAAGAGCATTCTTATAAAATTAGTTTTCAGCTGCATTCGAAAAAATTAAATGCCAATGCGGAACTGATGTTTGACGAATTATATAATATTCGAACGTCTTTAATTCCATTGCCAGGTGAAACGGCATCATATGACACTGGCCAGCCTGTTTTAAATGTGATTAAAGCAGCTCTGCTGGATTACCAAAAAAACGGAATACTTAAGTGAAGTTTTTAATTTTTGCAGCAACCGTATTTAGTTTTTTTTCTTGTTCGACGCTAGTTCACCGAAAGCTTCCTATTTTAAATTCCGAATCAATACAATCGAATAAAAAAATAAAAATTTCATTTTCTGAACATATTGGCGAAGACAAAAAAAATGAATTGTACCAAACGATGTTAAATATGGGCTTAGCAAAAAATTTAACATCCGAAATCACTATGCCGATTAAATATAAACAGACGCCAGACATTAAAGAGTTCAAAGATTTTTTCCCAGAAAGAAATATAAATTATTCAGATTCTTGGAATTATGAAATAAAACTAACATGGAAACGATACGAATTTAATGAACCATACTGCATAGTATTTTTAACAGCTATACCGTGTACTTTTGGAATTAATTGGATGGTTGGAGCTCGTATTGTAGATCAGAATAGTAACATAATTAAAGATTACGTTACTGAGGAAACCGCAATGCACCTGTATTGGCTTTATTTTTTGAATCCTAAATCTTGGTTTGAGCAAAAAAATGTATACGACGAGGCTTTAGAGAATCAAGTCAAAAATTTAATGATAGAAATCCAACGGGATGGGTTTTTATAGATTCAGTCTTTTGCTCAAGATATAATTTATAATATTTTAAGGACATTTTCAAGACCAAAGCCCATGACGAACGTTTCAGTTTCATACGAACTTGCCGATAAGGCAGCATGTCACGGATTTCGACAGCACACAGTTTTTCTGCGGAAAAACTAACAGATATGAACGACGGCGAAGTTTTAAAACTTCGTTTCAAAGATTTATCGTTGTCGATCACTGATAGCGACGTTGAAAAATATGTCACACAATTAAAATCAGAACTTGAAATCAAGGGTCTTCATTTTTTGCCGCAAATCTTTTTCGGTGATGAATGGTTCAGCCCCGAAGGCATGAATGCGATTTCGGTTCCATTTTTTTTAGCGAACACCAGACTACGCAATTTAGAAAAACATATGATGCTTGAAGTTGAAGGCGATACTGACGAATGGTTTATGAAACTGTTGCGCCACGAAGCGGGGCACTGTTTTGACCATTGTTTTAAATTTTCAAAACGAAAAAAATGGCAAAAAATTTTCGGTTCACCAAATATTGAATATAAACCCGAAACTTACAGACCACAGCCTTTCAGTAAAAGTTACGTTAAACATTTAGATCGTTGGTATGCGCAAGCTCATCCGGACGAAGATTTCGCAGAAACATTTGCAGTCTGGCTTTCGCCAAATATCAATTGGAAAAAAGAATACGCAAAATGGCCAGTGGCTTTGACTAAGTTAAATTATATTTCTGAATTATCTGTTGAAAGTTTAAAATTAAAAAATACAGCCGAAGGCGGCAGATTGCCATCAGCCGTATCAAATTTATCAACGACGCTTGAAAAACATTACGCAAAGAAAAAAAATGAATTTGCTGATGAATATCCCGATTTCTACGATGCAGATTTAAAATTAATTTTTAACAATTTTGAAATTAAAACCAAAAAAGATATTTATGCACACAAATTTATGAAAAAACACAGAAAACAAATCGTGGCGACTGTGGCATGGGCCACCAACGAGAAAAAATTTACGATTGATTTGTTCGTAAAACGTTTGATCGTGCGTTGCCAAAAGCTTGATTTGCGATTGGGTAAAACTGAATTGCAAACAACGATGGAAGTTTCAAGTTTTTTAACCAGTCTGGTTAAAAATTATTTATTCACTGGAAAATTTAAACGTACAGCATAGGATGAAAAAATGAAAACGTTAAGAATAATTCTTTTATTTGATCTGTCAGTTCAGTTAAAATCTGATGAATACGATGCGTACTGGAACACGCCAGATTGGAAAACCGAAAAAGACGTAAAAACTGCACTTGAAAATTTGGGTCACACCGTAGTTCCATTCGGAATTTTTAACGATATTGAAGCTTTTTTACAAACTGTAAGATCCGAAAAGCCAGATTTGGTTTTTAACATGAGCGAAGCATTTGGCGGTAACCGAGTTTTAGAGCCTAACGTCACAGCCTTGATGCAAATGGTGGGTGTTCCATTCACAGGTGCTGGGCCGATGAGTTTGCAACTTTGTAAAGACAAGGGTTTAACAAAAGTTATTTTAAATTATCATCAAATCAAAACACCTGCATTTTTGGTTGTTAAAAAAACAAAGAACCTAAAATTATTAAATTTAAAATCACTCAAAGATTTTAAATACCCCGCCTTTGTAAAACCATTACAATTAGAATCTTCAGAAGGAATTTCACAAAGCTCATACGTTGAAAATGAAAAACAAGCCTTAGCCAGAATTAAATTCATTCATGAAAAGCATGATGTCGATGCGATTATCGAAGAATTTGTCGATGGGCGCGAAGTTTACGTCAGCATTTTAGGGAATGAAAAATTGGTGGCCTTCCCGCCGCGTGAATTATTTTTTAAACAAGTTCCAGACAGCGAACCCAAATTTGCGACCTACAACAGTAAATGGAATCAAGCCTACAGAAAAAAATGGGGCATTGATTCGGGTTGGGCTGTGGATTTTCCGGAACATATTCAGAAAAAAATTATTTCTGAATGTAAAAAAATATATCATTTGTTAAACATGCAAGGTTTTGGTCGTATTGATTTGCGAATCAAAGACGAAGACGTTTATTTTATCGAAGCAAATCCAAATCCATCAATTGCTAAAAAAGAAGATTATGCATTATCAGCGCACAAAGCGGGTGTTGAATACGATGATTTGATTGCAAAAATCGTATCATTATCGCTGTGTGCTTAGGATTTAAATTTTTACAGTCCCAATTTCTTAAAAAATGCATCCGAATTAGGTTCGCGACCTAAGAAATTTTTTAATAACTCAGAAGCGTCTTTCATGTTGCCAGGTTCTAAAATATTTTTTCTGTAGCTGCCGCCAATCGAAGGGCTTAATAAATTATTTTCAGGAAATATTGTGAACATATCTTGCGCGTAGACCTCGGACCATAAATATCCATAGTATCCAGCATCGTAACCACCCATCAAATGTCCGAACGAAGCCGGAAATTTAGAACCTGCTAATGGGTCTTGTCCTACGATTTGTTTGTATAAATCCAAAAACGTCTGGTTCACATCGGCAGAGCCGTCTTGAGTGTGCAATGTCATATCATACAGCGCATATAATAATTGTTTTGTATATCCGTAGGCTTGATTAAATCCTCGCGCAGCGATCATTTGATTTAATAAAGTTTTTGGCAATTTTTCTGATGGATTTAAATAGTGGCCTGAAATTGAATTCAGAACGTCTGCGTTCCATGTCCAGTTTTCTAACATCTGTGACGGAGCTTCGACAAAATCTTGTGCGACCGCTGAACCCGACAAGCTTGCGTAAGGTGCACGACTTAACGTTTGGTGCATGATGTGACCAAATTCGTGAAAAATTGTTTCAACATCGTCATGCGATAATAATGACGGTTTGCCATTCATCGGCGGATTTAAATTTGCAACAATCGATGACACCGGTAAACTGTACTGACCATTTGGCAATTCGCGTGCAGCAATCAACGGGAACGCCGCTGCGTGATCGTATTTACCAGCGCGTGGAAAAAAATCTGTATAAAAATATCCAATCAGATTGTTCGTTGCAGAATCATGAATCGCGTACAGCTTTACATCGGTTGCCCATGTTTTTGCATCCGTCATTTCAATATATTTAACGCCTAATATTTTTGAATAGGTATCAAATAAACCCGCAATCACAGAAGTTGCAGGAAAGTATTCGCGAATTTTTTCTTCGTCTAAATTGTAATCGCGTTTTTGCAATTGATAACTGTAATACGACATATCCCAAGGTTCTAACTTTACTGCGCGTGGTTGTGATTCTTGTTTAAATTTTAAAATTTTTGCAAAGTCAGCTTGATTTCTTTTTGCCAGTTTTGTTTTCAAGCTATTTAAAAAAATCAGAACAGTCGCGCTGTCTTTGGCCATGCGGCCATCCGTGCGATAATCAGCCCACGAATTAAAGCCCATCAGTTTTGCTATTTGTGCGCGAAGCGTAACGGCCTGTGATAGTAAAATTATATTTGCATCACCACCGCGATTTAAATATCCGTGCATCATTTTTTCGCGCGTTTTAGGTTGAACTGCATTTTGCATGACAACGGGGTAATCACTTTCTTTTGTGCTGACCATCAGTTGGCCCGCGGCATCCTTTTTTAAATCTGCTAAATAATCTGCGGGTATGCCGTCGAGTTCTTTGGCATCAAATAAAACAGTTGTATCATCTGTGTTTAAGTTTGTTGAAAACTCGGTTTCTTTGGCTGCGAGCTCGGTTTTTAATTGGCGAACTTGATCTAAAATTTCGTCAGACAATTTTAATCCGTTTTGTTCAAAGCTTTCTAAAGTTTTTTGTAATAATCGTGATTCATTGTTATTGCGCGCAGAAATTTTTAATAAAGAATCATAAATATCACGGCGAGTAAAAATTTCGACATACAATTGACCAACCGCGGTTTCACACGTAGAACCTTCAGCGCTGATGTCAGTATCAGTTGAAACATAACCCATAAATGTTAATGGCGTCGTCACATCGCTGAATTCGGCGGTTACATTTTCAAAAGCTAGCAAAGTATTGTCTGTATTTTTTTGATCGACAGAAATGTTTGCGATTTGATCCAGTTGATTTTTCGTTTTTTGAATTTGTGCCTGACAAAGTTCAGTGACTTCATTTTTTTTGTAATCGCTGCGAATCAATGTGCTGACAGATAAATTGACGGTTGATTGATCTTGTTTTGTTGCGATGACATTTTTCGGTGAATTTGAAGATAAGCTGCATGATGTTATTGCGATAGAAACTGCGGCAACAAGGGCCGTGATTTTTTTGTGGTTGAATTGAGTCATGAGGTCTCCTGATTTGTGAATAACAATATGACACTGCTTGTATCAAATTTTATGTGTAAAATATACTAAAGCAATTCGGCGGCCATAAATAATTGAATAAGCAGTGTCAGAATGTGAATTTTTTATTATTAGTCTTCGTCTAAACCTAATATTTCTTTGCAAATGTTCATTTGAGCATGAATCGCATTGATCGCTTTTTGAATTTTTTTAAGATCACCATCGTCATATTCGCGCTGTAAAGCTTTGGTGACTTTGGCGTGTTTTTTTAACCACTGACCATAGCGTGCTGCGTACTTTTCATCGATGCCAGATCGTAATGCTGATTGATGCGCATTTTGATCAATTAAATATTCAGAAATAAAACGAAGTGTTTCTAAAGTCAGAATATTTTTGTGTGCTTTTAATTTTGAAGAAAATCCCATTTGTCTGATGCGCATTGAATAATGCTAGCAGGTTTTTATTTACAAGGTATAAGATAATGACCATGAATTTTAAAAAATTAAATCTCGGATACGTATTTGCATTTTTAGCTTACTTTTGTTGGGGCTTTTTTCCAATTTATTGGAAATTTTTAAAACACGTTCCGCTTTTTCAAATTTTAGCGCACAGAGTTTTGTGGGCCTTTGTGTTTTATACAATCATCATTTGCATTACAGAAAAAAAATTCAACATTTACAAACCGCCCACAAAAAAAATATTTTTGGGGCTATTGCTGGCCTCTGTGATGTTGATGTTAAATTGGCTGATTTATATTTATGCCGTAAATTCAAATCAAGTTGTCGAAAGCAGCTTGGGTTATTTCATTAACCCCATTGTAAATATTTTATTTGGCGTATTTTTGTTGAAAGAAAAATTAGCGAAGTATCAAATTATGGCGTCTGTTTGTGCGGCGCTGGGTGTTTGTATTATTGCAACTGACCATTGGCATATACCTTGGATCGCATTAATTTTGGCCGTCACGTTTTCTATTTATGGTTTAATGAAAAAAATAAATCCGATATCAGCCTTAAAATCGAATCAATTTGAATCGTTTATTTTTGTTATTCCTGCTTTAGGGATTTTATTTTTTGATTCGTACACTTGGGTGCAATCTGAACATTTAATTTCAACCAGTGCATTGCTGATCGGGGCGGGTATTGTGACGGGTTTGCCGCTGATATTTTTTTCCGAAGCGGCCAAGCGCATTCCATATTACATGATGGGATTTTTTCAATTTTTAGCACCCAGTTTGCAATTTTTAAGTGGAGTGTTCATATTTAAAGAACCACTTTCGCAAACCAAAATCTTAGGTTTTTCTTTGATTTGGTTTGCGGCTTTGATTTTGGCTGTGTTTGGTTATTTAAATTCAAAAAGAAAAAAATTAGTCTAAGTTATGTTTTATGAGAGCTTTTTCTAGCCAAGGTTTTTTAACTTCGATGACTTTGGCTTCGATGTCGCCTTTTTTGAATCTGATAAATTCGCCCTTTTTTGCAATCACAGAAGCCTTTGATTGATCCACCGTAAATGCGGCGGCACCTTTTAGGGTACAAAGCACACTGTCGCCAGTTGTTGAATCAAATTCAGAAATAAAATCTGTTCCGCGTACGCCAATCACAGCGACAGGAATTTTGACTTCGTATTTATTTTTTACTCCGTCATATTTTTGCTCGACAACATGACGTAATGACCCTGTTTTTAAATCAATATGAACATTTTTATTTGGTGTGTACTGGGTTAATGTTAATTCGGTATTTTCTGTGACGACAATGACGTTGCGATCATCCATAACCAGCTTAACATGCGAATTTGAATCGGTATGAATTGTATCGCCTTCGTTAATTTTTAGACCGACTTTGATTTCAGTGGATTTTTTATTTTGAATAATTTCTGCTTTTCCACGACTGATCATGACCATGCCGATCGATGCGAATGAAACGTTCGATAAAGTCAGCAACAAAAAAAATAAACGCATAATATCTCCAGTTAAATTATTTAATGGTATCCACTGAAAATATTAAAGGGCCCATCGGGCCCTTATGCAAATAGATTTTTTGAATTTGAAAATTTATTACTGAATTTCGTCACCAGCGCTCGGATTCGTGCCTTTTCGTAACATTTCAGCATCCATTAAATGTTGCTGGCATTCTTCGTTCGATAATGATGCTGCTGTTCTGCCTTCGAAGATTTCAGCTTTGATCATGGCGGTTTCAATATCATGTATCTTGTCGTTCACAGATGCGGTTCGTTTATTTGAAATTAATTCTTGTTCTAAATGGCCCAGAACAATTTTATTTTCGTGATAATATTTTATTTCACATTCAAGTTTTTGTGTATGTGTGTAGCTTGAAACCTGACCATGCGCTTTCAGCGTGCCTAAAATCATCGAAAATAAAATCGCGGCGGTGATAAATAAGGTTGTTTTGATTGGTTTCATGAGCGCTCCTGTGTTTGAATTTTGTGTTACAAACAAAGAGTTGCAAAATTGATGTCAGAAAAAATCTATGAAATCGAATATATGAATTTTAAGTGTTTCAGATTGAAACACTTAAAAAAAATGTCAAAAATTGTTCGTCAGTTATGATTATTAGGGCTCGTTCATCCATAAATCATAACCCAACTTGTACATATTCAATTCATCAAACGTGGTTGTTGATGGTTTTGAAATGTCGGCCTCAAGTACACAAGTTCCGCTGTCGCAATTTGTTTTAAAGGCACATTTTTTCGAATCACAGGTCAGCATTGTTTCGCTGACTGTTTTAAATTTTGTATCGACAGATTTTGCTCCTGATAAATGTGAAATAATTAGTCTTTGGCATGTAATTCGTTTGTTTGCGTCTAACCACGAGCTGCAAAAATGATCGCTGATGGTTTCCATATATAAATTTTGCGCCGGTTTATTTTGAAGATTATTGACGCCAATCAGATATTGAGATGATTTTGCCATACGTCTGGCACAATCATTCATTGAAAGATTTCCGCAGAAAAATTTCATAAATGGTAAAGTACCTTGGTATGTTCCGTGTTTACCTTGGTATGAAATGCTGACGGGCTTCAACCGTAAACAGCCACCCGAATTTTTACAAGCCACAGGTTCTGAATACGAAATCGAATTCACGGGATTAAATTTTCCACCGGGGAATCGACCTGTGTCGTTATAGTACCAAACATTTGTTTCATGTAATTTTTGAATATCTGCAAATGTGAATGTACCAGCGGCTGGAACATTCAAAGCATTCGCTAAAGCGGGCGCTAAATTCCATCCCGTATTACAACCCATGACTCTGATAAAACTGTCTGCTGTAAATCTTGATTTCAGCGGAGCCAATAATTTGACTGAATCTAAAAAGAAACGGTTATCATAATTTTCTAAGGCTAAACCTTTGATGGCACCGTTGTGTCCTATAAAATCAATCGAAGCAATTTTTTGGTGTTCAGATATTAAATCGACAACTCGTTGGCCTGTCATTGTTTGCTTGAACACGCGGACGTTCGAATAGCCCCAGTTTTTAATATAATCTGCATAGCTTGGTTTATCGATGGCAGAAATAATTTTAATCGGTCCGTGATTTTTTCGGTCTTTATAAATCAACGCCTGAGTTTGAGCAGCGATAAGCCACTGATCAACGACTTCAAGGCCTTTGCCTGCGATAATTAAATGTGCGCCCATGTTTGGATTTTCATCGACCGTTTTTAATTCGGCAGCGAAATAATCGGCATAAACTGATGTTGAAAGCAAAGCGGCACATAAAAACAAAATTATTTTTTTCATAAAGCGGAAAGTAAACTAAAAATTGAGATTTAAATACTGTATTTATTTTTGACAGGAAGAATATTCAGCTTCTTCTTAATCGCGGCTAAATTTTCAATCGAAGATCTAACCTTTAAGGTCACGCCTTTGTCCGTGTATGATTCAGCTAAAACTCGCATTTTGCTTCGGATTTCGCCGATCACACCTTGAACGGTGTACGGAATAAATAAATC
>JAYTMM010000099.1:0-18066 GCA_043728555.1 Pseudobdellovibrionaceae bacterium | reverse complement strand
AACTGACAGTGTAATTTTTTTGATTTTCGCAGTTCAGAAGAATTGATTTTTTATCTGTATTAACAAGTGTTGATCTACAATTTAGAGAGAGTAAGATTTCAATTTTTTGGACCAATTCGTCCTTAAAGCCAGAATATTCACAGGCAAAGCTTTGGATTTTAAAAACAAGTAATATGAACATAACTATCAACAGTTTTTGCATGAAAACTCCGTAAATTGATTTTCGACAGTCCAGTAATTAGCTGCACTGACGGCATTTGTTGAGGCTTTTTTTGGGATAGGAACATATTACATGTGCCTACAAGGCCAGCAAAATAGTTTTTTTGATTAGGACTTGATTTTTAGCTCTGAAAAGTCTAATTTCATCCTTCACATTAAGGCTAACAGTAGAGCAAGTGCTTCACAGGTTTCGCTAACGCGAAACGCTTAGATTGCGCTTACAAAGTAGATCGCATTTCGCGGTTTCGCCCTGTCAGAGGAAGGAATTCATGAAAATGAAAACGCACTCCGGTGCAAAAAAACGCATGCGCGTTCTTAAAAATGGCAAAGTGAAACGCAAACAAGTAGGTATGCGCCACTTGAACTCTCATATGAGTTCGAAACGTAAACGTCATCTCGGTCAAGTTGTATTGGTTGCAGATGCTAACATGCTTCAAGTGAAGCGCCAATTCGGCTTTTAAGTAGGAGATCAGTATGCCTCGCGCAAAATCGGGAATGACGAACCGTCGTCGTCATAAAAAAGTATTAAAAAGAGCTAAGGGTTATTACTCGGCTGGATCAAGGTCATACACGCATGCGGTTGAAAAAAATGACCGTGGTATGGTGTACGCTTATAAACACAGAAAGATGAAAAAACGTCTTTTCCGTGCTTTGTGGAACACTCGTATCAATGCCGCTGCTCGTTTGAACGGAACTACATATTCACGTTTAATGGGTGGTTTGATTAAAGCTGGTATTACTTTAGATCGTAAAGTTTTATCTGAACTTGCAATCTCTGATGCACAAGCATTCACAGATCTTTGCAAACACGCAATGAAGTAATTCTAAATTTATAATTTAGAGTTTAAAAAGCGAGGTTTTTACCTCGCTTTTTTTTATTTTAGGAGCTAAAAATAGATATCATGTCTGAAGGTTTAAAAAAATTTGAACAAAGAAAAAAAGACCACATCACACTTTCTTTGGATTCAAAAACGCAAAACTTAGCTTCTACGGATTTCGACCGCATTGGTTTAATTCATCATGCAATGCCTGATTTTAATTTTTCAGATGTCTCATTAAAAACAAAATTATTAGGTCACACGTTTTCATCGCCTCATTTTATCAGTTCGATGACAGCAGGCCATGCCGAAAGTCTTTCGGTGAATTCGATTTTAGCGTCGGCAGCGGCAGAAAAAAATTGGTTGATGTGCGTGGGGTCGCAGCGCCGTGAATTAATTGATGCTGATGCTAAAAAAGAGTGGCAAAAAATCAGAACTAAAAATCCAAAAACTCAGTTCGTATCAAATATCGGTATCGAAGAATTAATTTCGACAAAACCGGATCAAATTTTAGATCTGGTCAAAAATTTAAACGCCATTGGATTAATTATTCATTTAAATCCGCTGCAAGAAATTTTTCAAAAATCTGTGGCTAATTTTAAAAACTCAAAAAAATCTTTAGAGCAAATAATTTCAAAATCCAAGGTTCCAATAATTATCAAAGAAGTTGGTTCTGGAATTTCTGCAGAATTAATGAATCAGTTTTTTAAAATGGGTGTTCATGTCGTTGATGTTTCTGGTCGTGGAGGCACGCACTGGGGTGTGCTGGAATCTTTCAGAAATGAAAGGCTACAAACAAATGCATTCAATGAGTGGGGACAGTCTGCTGTTCAATGTTTGTTATCTTCAGAAAAAATAGTTTCAAAAAATCATGTCTGGGCCTCAGGAGGGATCCGTTCTGGCGTTGATTCGGCCAAGTGTTTGGTTTTGGGCGCACGTGCCGTAGGTATTGCGCAGCCGTTAATGAAAGCTGCTGTACAACAATCAAAAAATCAGTTGAAAAAGAGTAAATCATTGTCACAAGTCATGGGCCAATTTGATTTTGAATTAAAAACAGCATTGTTTTGCATGGGTATGATAAACTGTGAACAAGCTGTAAAGGTTTTCGGTTCGAAGAAAAAGGTTTGGTATGAAACACGCTGAATTATTTAAAGGCTTTTCAAAATTAAATCATAAACAACGCCTGAATGTTTTAAAAACAGCGGGTCTGATCGACGATGCAGACATCACCTACCTTGAAAAAGGCGGTCTGCAAAATATAGACCTGGGTGAAAAATTTGTTGAAAACGTTTTAGGTTATTTTCAAATTCCATTAGGTGTTGCCACAAATTTTTTAATTAATGACAAAGAATTTATAATTCCGATGGCTGTCGAAGAAACTTCAATCATTGCTGCCGCCAGTAAAACTGCAAAATGGGTTCGTGATAACGGATCCATAAAAACTGAAATCATTGGGACCGATATTATCGGTCAAATTCAGTTCGCTAAAATTAAAAATTTTGAAATTTTTGAAAAAAATATTCTGCTGCAAAAAAAATATTTAATCGAACTTGCAAACAAAGAAGTGGCCTTCGGCATGGTCGCTCGTGGTGGTGGAATAACTGATTTACGTGTGCGCAAAATAGATCGTGGTGATGGTTATTTTATGGGCGTGATTCATGTTCACATGAATCCTTGTGATGCCATGGGCGCAAACGTCATTAACCAAGTTTGTGAATTTTTAAAAGAACCACTTCAACAATTTACGAACGAGTCTGTCACGATGTGTATCCTATCAAATTTAGTTGATACTAAATTAACGAAGTCAACTGTGACTTTGAACGTTCATGATCCCGTATTGGCTTTGAAAATCGAAGAGGCCTCAAGGTTTGCAGAGCTTGATCCATATCGTGCAACGACAAATAACAAGGGTGTCTTGAACGGCATTGATCCGATTTTGGTAGCGACAGGAAACGACTGGCGAGCTGTCGAAGCAGGAATTCATTCTTATGCGGCGATTTCTGGCCAATATAAATCAATCACCAAATGGCGTGCGAACGGTGAAATACTAACAGGTGAAATTGTTGCTCCGATTATTGTAGGAACAGTCGGAGGCGTTACGGCTTTGCATCCAACGGCGAAATTAGCGTTAAAAATTTTAGGAATCAAATCAGCCTCTGAATTATCACAAGTGATTGCGGCTGTGGGATTGGTTCAAAATTTGGGAGCCCTTCGTGCGTTAACAACTGTGGGGATTATTGAAGGCCACATGAAATTACATATTAAAAATTTATCTTTGGGCGCAGGAGCGACGGAGAAAGAAATGCCTTACTTAGTTAAAAAGTTAGAAGATATTTTAGCGTTAACAAAACGAATTTCTTTATCGACTGCGACTGAAGCTTTAACAGATTTCAGAAAAAAACAGAGTCCTTAGTTTTTGTGATCGCTATTCCGGGTAAAACTTTTTTAGTGGGAGAGTACGCGGTTCTGGTCGGTGGTGAAGCTTTGGGGATTGCTACGAAGCCTTCATTCATACTGACAGCTGAGAATGCCGATTATCATTCCGACAGTGCTGCAGGCTTGTTTTGTGCGATCAACGACATTCAATTCAATTCAAAAGTGAATAATCCGTATGGTATGGGTGGATTTGGTCAATCTACAGCTGAATTTATTTTTGCGTGGTTTAAAAAAAATAAAAAGATAAATTCATTAACTGAAATATTTAATCAGTATTTAAATTTATACAATTCTGAAAAATTAATAAATTTAAAACCCAGCGGCGCAGATCTGGTCACACAAATTATGGGTCAGATTACGCATTTCTCAAATCCTGTCGGAAAATCAAAATCAGTTATTTGGCCTTTTAGTGAGCTTTCTTTCTTTGTAATTTCAACGGGTTTAAAAATTCAAACTCATGAACATCTGCGACAACTTGATAGGAATCAATTTTCGGAATTGCCAGCATTAAGTCAAAATGTGATCAAGGCTTTTTTTAGTGAAAATGAATCAGTGTTTTTAAATGAATTAAAAAGGTGGTCAGAAAAATTAAATAATTTATCGCTGCAGCATAAGGATGTTTTAAAAATTAAAAATGAACTTGAATTATTTCCAAAGATTAAATTTGTTAAGCCCTGCGGAGCAATGGGGGCAGATGTGTGTTTAGTATTTTGCGCAAAATTCGACAAACATGAAGTTAAAAATTATTTACTTTCTCGAGAAATTAAAATTCAATCCGATGAAACACAATTAGCCAAAGGTTTACTATGAGCTGGATCGAAACATCTGCGCCGTCAAACATTGCATTGATTAAGTACATGGGTAAATCAGATGCGGTAAATAACCGCCCAACAAATGCATCGATTTCATGGACGCTTGAAAATTTGCGAACTTTTGTGCGGATTCAAAAAAAAACTGATCTACAGAATGACCAGTGGTCAGGCTATTTACGCCAAGATTTACGACCCATTGAATTGAGCGAAGTGGGGCTGAATAAATTTTTAACATTTTTTGCTTTGTTAAAAAAAGAATTTAAATTAACTGGATTTTATGAAATTCAATCTGCAAATAATTTTCCGTCCGATTGTGGTTTAGCCAGTTCGGCTAGCAGTTTTGCAGCAATTACAAAATGTGCGCATGATATTTATTTATCTGAATCAAATATGAAGGCAAAGCCTTACACGTCAAAAGAGCTTTCGAAACTGTCGCAAAAAGGATCGGGTTCGTCGTGCAGATCATTTTTTTCTCCGTGGGCTCTTTGGTCAGGCGGTGATATTGGCGCTGCTAGCAGCGGTGGCGCTGAAGATATTCAATTACCAATTAAAAAATTATTACACATGGTAGTTCTTTGTGATGAAACTGTAAAATCTGTTTCATCAAGCCAAGCGCATAAGTTGGTTTTAACATCAGAACATTTCAAAGGACGCCCCGAGCGTGCGGCTGATCGTTTGCAAAATTTGATCGGTGCGATCAGAGAAAACAATTGGCCAAAAATTTTTCAAATTTGTTGGAATGAATTTTGGGATATGCATGTTTTGTTTCACACATCGAATCCTGCGTTTATGTACATGAATGCAGGTACGATGGATATTTTAAATGATTTGAATTTATTTTGGACGACGCGCAAAGAAGGTCCAATTGTGACGATGGATGCAGGCAGTAATATTCATTTATTGTTTCGTGAAAACCAAATTGATTTGTATAAGCAATTTCAAAATAAATTCTCTGTGAAACATAATGTTTGGACGGACAATGGAATGGTTTTTAAAAATGAATCACTTTGAATATAATATCCCAGGAAAATGGATTTTAGCTGGCGAACACGCTGTGCTTCGTGGATGTGAAGCGCTCGTGTTTCCGTTGAGTTCAAAGTATTTAAATTTTAATTTCCAACCGTCAAATCAAGAATTCACTTTACAGTTAGTAGGTGAAAATTCGTCTGATCTTGAAATGATTATTTGGTCGGTATTTGAGAAGGCATTAAATGAAATTGAAACCAAACGATCAGATCTAAAAGGTGAATTAACGATCACTTCACACATTGCTTTCGGCGCGGGGATGGGAGCGTCTGCGACTTTGGCTGTGGGGATTTCAGAATTTTTTAAAAAATTAAATCTGCTTAAAACAGATTCATTTCAATTTGCAAAAAAAATAGAAGATTTATTTCACGGCGAAAGCAGCGGTGTGGATGTGGCCGTGGCTTTGTATCAGAAACCATTATTGTATAAACGTGATTCTGAAATTCAATTTTTAGATTCAGTGAATCTGCCGAAATTATATTTATCACACTGTGGAGTCCGCGGCGTGACCAAAGATTGTGTGACCAAGGTTAAAAAACTTTTTGAAACAGATATTATAATGGCAAAAGAATTAGATTTAAAAATGTCAGAATCCGTTCAGATGTTTAAAAAAATATTAAGTTCTACAGATATCATTAGCTGGATCAAGGCGATGAAATTATCACAAAGCTGTTTTGAATCGTGGGGATTAGTTCCTGTTGAAGCACAAAAACATATTGATGAGCTAAAAAGATCAGGTGCTTTGGCGTGTAAAATGACGGGTTCTGGCGGCGGGGGATATGTCCTCAGCCTATGGGATGAGTTGCCTCCGAAAAATTTAGAAAATATTTTAATAAAGGTATAATATAATGAAAAAATTAGTGATTGTTCCGACGTACAATGAAATTGAAAATTTAAAAAGTTTGTTTCCGGCATTAATGAATCTGTCAGAAAAATTTGACGTTCTGGTTGTGGATGATTCATCACCCGATGGCACAGGAAATTTTGTGATTGAAAATTCAAAAACGAATTCACGAGTTCATTTATTGTCACGTGCAAAAAAAGAAGGTTTAGGCAAAGCCTACATCGCAGGATTTAAATGGGGTATCGAGAAGGGCTACGATATTTTAACTGAAATGGATGCTGATTTTTCTCATCGTCCCGAAGATCTGAATGAAATTCTGAAAAAAATCGAAACCACAGATGTTGTGATCGGTTCACGATATGTTCCGGGCGGAGCCACGGTGAACTGGGGCATGATCAGAAAATTAATTTCAAAAGGCGGCGGCATTTATTCGCGAATGATTTTAGGTTATCCAATTCAAGATTGGACGGGTGGATTCAATTCATGGAAAGTCGAAGTTTTAAAAAAAATTAATTTAGATACGATTCAATCCAACGGTTACAGTTTTCAAATTGAATTAAAGTATAAGGCTTCAAAACATGGTTTTAAAGTCGTAGAACATCCGATCGTTTTTGAAGACCGCAGAGTCGGACAAAGTAAAATGTCATTAAAAATTGTGCTTGAAGCGTTTTATAAAGTTTGGTTGATTCGGGGTTAAATCAAATTTTAATTCCGCTTTTTCCATTCCCACATCGCAATCGATGTAGATACCGTGGCATTCAAAGATTCAATCCCGCTGGTGGGTATTGTGATCATTTTAATTTTACGTTTTTGATCCATTGATAATTTTAAACCCGGCCCTTCTTCGCCCACCCACAGACGCAAATTTTTGGGCCACGTTAAATCATGTACTTTTTGGCCATGCAGATTTAAGGCGAAATTTTCTCCTGTTAAAGGTAATTCGGAAGTGTCTTTTGACGTGTAATAAATCGGAATATTTAAAATAGCTCCGGCCGAAGCTTTGATTGCATGAGGCAAATACGGGTGACAAGATTCTTTGGTCAGAATAATTTTTGAAGCGCCAAAACCTAAAGCCGACCTTGAAAGCGCGCCCAAATTTTTGGGATCACCCAAAGGACTTATAATTTCTAAACCTTGTGGTGATTCTAACAGGTTCGGTTCTTTCAATTCGAAATACTCTAATAGCAGCATCGGGTAATGTGTGCCCAGAACATCCAGCTCATCAAAAAGATCTTTTTTTAATTTGAGTTCTGTTTGTAAAAGTGGGAATTCAGTATCGTCAAAGCTGATGACGTTTTTAATTTTAAATAAAGGATTTTTATACTCAAGAAATTCAGAAATTAGTTTCTCGCCCATCAGTAAAAAACATTTTTCGTCTTTGATGCCTTTTGACGTTAAAAGTTTTTTCATATTTCTGAAAACCGGATTATCTTTGGATGAAATTTCAGTGATGCGCATAATGTTGTATTCTCTAATCTTTCAATAAAATATCGTTGTCGTCATCTTCGGGTAATTCAGCATGTTTTATTTTTTCAAAAATCACAAGACGTCTATGGTTTTCTGTTTTTGGCAGATCGTAAGTGATGTCTTTGTATAATTTAAAAAACTCGCTCATCTCTGATTGGGCTTTGTCGATTTCAGGGTCTACACCGGGCCCTTTCATAAAATAAACATGCCCACCCAATTGCAGGCAGTTCACTGTATTTTTTAAAGTATTCGTCACATCTTCGACGGCGCGGGTAATGACGCCGTTCACGGGATACATAAAATAAGGATTTATATTTCGTCCGATGATGTCTAAATTTTTAAAATGCATTTGTTCGCGAACATGTTTTAAAAATTCGACACGTTTTTGCACGCCCTCAGCCAGTATAATTTGCTGATCGGGGAATCTGATTTTCAAAGGTATACCCGGAAATCCGGGACCAGTTCCTACATCCAGCAACGGAAATTTCAGTTCGCAAATTTCGGTTAAAATCAGACAATCGATAAAATGTTTGATGCCAATATCTTTGATATTTAACAGGCGTGTGAAATTTTTGTGTTCTTGGTTTTCAAGAAGTAGTCTGTAAAATTGCGAAAGCTTTAGGCGTTCTTCGTGTGTGCATTTAAAATCATGATTTTTAAAAATATCAAATAATCTGTCATTCGCTTCATTCACAGGATAAATTTTTTCAGCGCGCCGATGTACACCGCGTTGACTTGCAATCATTTCGACCGACTTCAGATCGCGGCCGGCCTTTTCTTGACGAGCTTTATAGGGACTGTAATTTTCTTTATTTTTATGCGCCACGGTATCCTTAAAATAAACTCAGTATAACTTGATAACATATCGCTAAATACTTGAAAAGACTTTATTTAATCGCAATAATAAAAGCCTTAAACAGAAAGCTTAAATATGTCTAATACAAAACTGAACGATATCAAAGAATCAGCCCTAAAAGATTTTCAAAAAGCAATGACCTCAACTGAACTGTACAATTTCAAAGTTCAGTATTTAGGTAAAAGCGGAGCCCTGACTGAAGCCATGAAATTGATGGCCACTTTACCGAAAGAAGAAAAACCTTTGTTCGGAAAATTGGTGAACGAAGTCAAAGCCGAACTTGAAACTGTATACGCTGATGCGGAATCGAATTTAAAAAATAAAGAAATTGAATCTCAGATGCTGTCAGAAAAAATTGATCTGACGTTGTCTGCATCGACGACTGAGCGTGGTCATGAACATCCGATTTACAAAGTTACAAATGAGATTTTTACGATCATGGCTCGTCTTGGTTATGCATTACGTACGGGTCCGATGATTGAAAAAGATTATTATAATTTTGAAGCCTTAAATATTCCGAAAAATCATCCCGCGCGCGATATGCAAGATACTTTTTTTGTCGACGAGACTCATGTTTTGCGGACGCATACGTCGCCCATTCAAATTCATAGTTTAGAAAATGAAAAACCTCCGTTAAGAATTATCGGAACGGGGCCTGTGTTTCGCTGTGATAGCGACATTTCACATTTGCCGAATTTTCATCAAATTGAAGGTATGTGTGTCGATGAAAAAGTTTCGATGGCAGATCTTAAAGGAACAATTTCTTTTTTCGTGCGTGAATTTTTTGGCCCTGGATTGAAAACCAGATTTCGCCCCAGTTTTTTCCCGTTCACAGAGCCATCGGCTGAAGTCGATTGTTCGTGTCCGATTTGTAAAGGCAATGGCTGTTCTTTGTGTAAACAATCAGGTTGGATTGAAATTGGTGGATGCGGATTGATCAATCCCAAAGTTTTTGAATTCGCCAAAGTTGAATATCCGAAATGGCAAGGTTTTGCGTTTGGTTTTGGTGTCGAACGCATGGCGATTATTAAATACGGCGTCGATGATATCAGACACTTTCCGAAAAATGATGTTCGGTTTTTAAAACAATTCTAACGCAAACAACGTTTGCAGGATGTAAAACTCGACTGAGAGTAGGTAATATATGAAAATTTCTTTAAAATGGTTAAATGATTTTGTTGATGTGAATGAATTTTTCGAGAACCCAATAGCCTTGGCAGATATTTTAACAAAAGCGGGTCTTGAGGTCGAAGAAATCACCAATCGCGCCAAAGACTTTCAAAATGTAGTTGTCGGTCATATCACTTTGAAAGACAAACATCCGAACGCTGATAAATTGTCTTTGTGCCAAGTCGATATCGGTGGTGGAAAAATCGAACAAATTGTCTGCGGAGCACAAAATCACAAACAAGGTGACAAAGTCATTGTCGCCTTGCCTGGTGCAATTTTACCTGGAAATTTTGCGATTAAAAAATCAAAAATACGCGATATCGAAAGTAACGGAATGTTGTGTTCGCTGAAAGAACTGGGCCTTGCGACAGTCAGTGACGGTCTTGAAATTTTACCACAAACAGCAACAGTCGGAATGTTGTATTCCGAATTTGCCGGATACAACGATGTGAATTTTGAACTTAAAGTAACACCAAACCGTGCAGATTGTTTAAGTCATTATGGATTGGCTCGTGAAATTGGTTGTTTATTAAATAAAAAAATTAAAAAACCAATTGTGCAAACTGAATTTTCAAAAGAATTAACGTCATCGAAAATAAAATTAACAGTTGAAAATTCGGAACTGTGTCCACGTTATTGTGGTCGTTATATCTCAGGTGTTCAAATCGCTGAAAGCCCTGCTTGGTTAAAATCAAAACTTGAATCTGTGGGCATGAATTCAATTAATAATGTGGTCGATGTCACAAATTATGTGATGCTTGAAATGGGTCAACCACTTCACGCGTTCGATGCGGATTTAATTGCAGGTAGCGAAATTGTTGTTCGTAATGCAAAACCATCTGAAAAATTTAAAACATTAAAAGACCAAGATCTGAATTTAACTGGCGAAGAATTATTAATTTGTGATTCTGAAAAAGCCGTTGCTATGGCCGGAGTCATTGGCGGATTAAATTCTGGTGTCAGTGGCAAAACAGTAAATATTTTTATTGAAAGCGCCAACTTTCAAGCCATGAGCGTTCGTAAATCGTCGCGCAGTCATGGTGTTGAAACAGATTCGGCCTACAGATTTTCAAGAGGCGTTGATCCCAGTCAGACCCAAGAAATTATGGACCGTGCCGTGTATTTGATTCAGCAGGTTGCAGGCGGTACTGCGTACGCTGGTCATCATGATATTTATCCGAAACCAATTACAAAAAAGCCAGTTCAAATCAATATGCAAACGATCAGTGATCGTTTGGGTTATGTTGCAGATGCAAATTTATTTGAACAGTACATGCGGGGACTTGATTGCAGGGTCGAAAAAAATGGATCAGAGTATTCCGTGACTCCACCATTATTTCGTTTTGATTTAGAGCGTGATATGGATTTGGTTGAAGAGTACGCCCGGCTTAAGGGTTACGAACATATCACAGAAACTTTACCTGTATTTGCGAAAGAGCCAGCAAAGCATGACGCAAAATATTTAAATCAAACAAAGTTGTCAGAATTTTTCAGAGCCGAAGGATTTTCGCGCGCGTTTAATTACGCCTTTGCCAATGAAACTACAGAAAATGCATTTTTGGGCGATGTCAGTATATATGAAAAGTGGGGACTGACTGTTTCGAAAGAACCTGTAAAATTAAAAAATCCGCTCAGCGAAGAAATCAATATCATGCGCAGATCGCTTGCGAATTTATTATGGCGAAATATCAGTGAAAATTTTCATGCCGGGAATTCTTCAGGACAGCTTTTTGAAATGGGTTCTGTATTTACAAAAGATAGCTCAAAAGATGCTGTCGGATTTGGTGAACATCAACGTTTGTGTTTAACAATGTGGGGCGAACCCTTCGGATTGCACTCAGATCAGACTCCATTAATATACAAAATGAAATCGGTTTTAGAAAAGTTATTTTCATTTTTACAAATCAGCGCTGCCACATTTCAAGATGTACAACCTACGCCTGCTTTTTTACATAAAGGTCAGTGCACAAGTTTATTTGTTGAAGGTAAAACCATCGGCTTTTTAGGTTCAATGCATCCGGTGTTATTAAATAATTCAAAAATTCGTGTGCCCGTCGTGATGTGTGAAATAAATTTAGATATGTTGATTCCTGATCAAGCGCGCCCAGTAAAATTTAAATCCTTATCAGGTTTTCAACCCGTGGATCGTGATTTTGCATTCGTGTTAGATGCAAAAAAACCTGTTGGTGATTTACTGAAAGAATTAAAAAAAGCCGCTGGATCAAATTTTAAAGATTCAACAGTATTTGATATTTACGAAGGTGACAAATTACCTGCTGGGCAAAAATCAGTCGCTGTTAGGCTTTCGCTTCACAGTTTCGATCAAGCTCTGACCGAAGATACCATCAAATTAATTTGTGAAAAAGCGATCGCTGGAATCATGAAAACGACGGGTGCTCAATTAAGACAGTAAGGCTTTAAAATTTACTGTGTGCGTTGAATAAAAAGGTCCAGTTATTTTCAAAAACTTGATTCATTTCAGCAGCTTGGTAGCATGAAACTGTCTCAAAAATTGAAGAGGCAAAAAAAGAACAGGTGAAGTATGGCCGGACAAAACATTGGAAATTCAACAGTCACGAAAGCCGATATCGTTGAAAAAGTTTATGAGACAATCGGGTTTTCGAAAAAAGAAGCCAGCGAATTGGTCGAGTTGGTATTTAATTCTTTAAAAAAAACACTGCAGTCCGGTGAAAAAGTTAAAATTTCTGGATTCGGAAATTTTATTGTGCGAGGAAAAAATGAACGCATCGGTCGTAATCCACAAACGGGTGAACAGATTAAAATTTCTGCACGACGTGTTTTAACTTTTAGGCCCAGCCAAGTTCTAAAAGCTATGTTGAACGGTGAAGAATATGCTCACTTAATTGGTAAAGACGAGGATGACGATGAATAGCTCCGAAAATAATTCAAACGAAATATCACAAGAAATTAATTCTGCTGAAGAAATTATTTTACAAGATTCTTTTTTAATTGCACCCGTCGAACAAAAAGCAGACTCGTTGCATATGCCCAGTGTATTAGTTGATGAGCTGTTGTTATCTGAAATTAAAGCGATACCAGATCGTTTTGGTTTTAAAATCGGTGATGTCGCAGATTTATTAGGGATCAAACAGTATGTTCTTAGGTATTGGGAACAAGAATTTGATTTGCTAAAACCTAAAAAAGCATCGAACAACCAACGCATGTACACAAAAAAAGATGTTGAAAATGCTTTTTTAATTCGAAAGCTTTTGTATCGCGATAAATTTTCGATCGAAGGCGCTCGTCGTGCGATCAAGGATGTTAAATTTGCGGTTAAAAAAGAAAAAAACTTATCTTCTGCAATGGATAAAATTGATCAAAACCAATCCTATGTTCAAGAGCAAATTAAGTCGTTCGTTTTAGAAATTCGCAAGACCAAAGAACTGTTTAATTAGTTTTTAAAATATTATTGTATCAATAAACATTAGCTGTGTTCATTTTAGGTTATTTTTGGTCGTGCTAGACCAAATCTGTTTTGTCAGTCCGTAAATTCAAATTCAAAATTATAGCAAGTACTCAAATACCAACCTTGACGGGAGTCATTATGTATTCGAAGTTTATTTGTTTGGTCGTATTCATATTAACGTTTTCATTTCAGTCGTTCGGAGTCTCATCTGGTGGATACGAAACTCCAGCCGACAAAGACGTGATTCAGACCTTGGGACGATCAGTTAAAAATGAACTGCCGCGAAAATTTAAACTTTTGGATTGGAATATTGAAAAAGCTTTACAAGGTGAAGTCTGGGCCAATGATTTTTCTAAGCTACAAAAAGGCTACGATTTAATTTTAATTCAAGAAGCTGTTTCGGATGATATTTTTATGAAGGCTTTGAAAGAAGATACTCAAACTTACTGGAATTATTTTGTTGCTTGGATTCGTAAAATAGAAAGATCATCTTCGGGTTTAGCCATGGGAAGTCGAGTCAAACCGACATCGACATTTTTTACTCGAACGTCAGATGTTGAAACATATATTAATACTTCAAAATTAGCATCGTATCAGACGTACAAGGTTCAAGGATTAAAAAATTCTGAATTATTAGTCATTAATATTCACGCAATTAATTTTGTGTCGACAGCAAAGTTTGGACGTCATATTGGTCAAGTCATGGAAAAAATTGATGCGCATAAGGGGCCAGTTATTTTTGTAGGAGATATGAATACGTGGAAGCAACCGCGTGTTGATTTATTAATGGCTGAAGCTAAAAAAAGAAATTTAGTTTGGTATGATTTTGAAAGACCGAATGTGAAAGGTATGCATTCAAAATTAGATCACTTGTTTGTACGTGGTTTAAAAGCGAATGTTAAATCACTGACAGACATTATTTCGTCGGATCATTATCCGATCTCTGCAGAATTTGAAATTCAATAAATATTAAAAATATACGATTAATTGAATAGAAATAAAAAACGGCCTCTTTGAAGGCCGTTTTTTATTTCTCATTTTAAAATTAATTACTACTGGCAGCGTCTCCAGCTAAACTGAAAACTTGAAGACACGTTTGTGTCAATTGTATCAAGGTTGATCATCGCAATCGAACGATCAGTTGTATTCGGCAAATAGGCCACCATTAATTGTGACATTAAATCAATTGTCTGTGTTTTTGAATTACACGCTGAATAAATATAACGTCCTGGTTTTTGCTTAACACTGACTGAATAATTTTGGTTGATCGGACCTTTTAATTGAGCTTCGCGCATGCTGACGATAGGTTGGCTGGGAACATTTTGTATAAAGCGGTGCATGCCTGTTGCCGAAGCCGGTAATGCAACGAAACCACGATAATCTGTTTGCTCAAGTGCGTATTGAAAACCTGCTGGCACATCAACGTCGATCATAACACGACAGTCTTTTTGTAAAGAACGTGCTTGTGGATTTGAAGATCCATTACCAATTTCGACAGAATAATTATCGAAAATAACAGACATCGTTTTACCATCAGCAGTTGTTACCGCAGAAGCTGTTGCGGGGCCACAACCGCTGCCAGAAAGTCTGACTCCACGTATAGTTACGCTCTGTGCAGAAGCCGATGTAGCTACCAAAGTCGATACAGTCATTAATGCCATTAAAACCAACAATTTTTTCATATAATCCCCTTATATTTGGTGACGAAGTGACTCTTTTTTATCTTAACTGAATCATAAAGCAAAACGTAAGCCAAACTGATTGATCGTTTTCGTGATTATCAGTAAGTTATTTTTATGACTAAAAATATGAATTTTTTACCTGTTGTTATGAGCGGCGGAAGCGGTACACGACTATGGCCCATTTCACGTTCGAAATTTCCTAAACAATTTTGCGAACTACTGGATCAACCGTTGCACACGATGACACTGAAGCGGCTACAAAAATATCAACCGCCGATCATTGTGACCTCGATCAATTTTCGCGATCTGACAGAATCAGATTTACGTGTAAATCATTTTAAAACTGAAAAAGTCATCTACGAACCACAACCTAAAAATACGGCGCCAGCTATTGCTTTGGTTTGTAAATATTTAGAATTGCAAAAAAAAACCGACCAAGTTGTCGGGGTATTTTCGTCTGACAATTTAATTATGAATGAACCGGCGTTTTATGAAGCTGTTGACGCCGCAGCCATCGCAGCAGATCAAAACCAAATTGTAACTTTGGGAATTAAACCACACAAGCCAGAAACAGGTTTTGGATATATTCAGGTTCAGGACCGTGCCGTGGGTACGCAAAAGCCTACGGCTGTTTTAAAATTTCATGAAAAACCAACTTTGGATTTAGCACAAAATTTTTTAAATGCGGGAACATATTTTTGGAACGCCGGAATTTTTATTTTCAAAGTTTCAAAGATGATTGAACTGTTTAAAAAATTCGAACCCGAAATTTGGATGCAAGTTTCAAAGTTAAACAAAGATTTTTCGAATTTATCAGAAATTTATGCCAGCCTAAAAAGTATTTCGATTGATTATGCGATATTAGAAAAATTAACGTCGAATGAATTAAGTTGCGTGACGTGTGATATTGGCTGGAGCGATCTGGGCAGTTGGGATGCTCTGGCCGAGGCTAGAAATTCTATTAAAAAAGATCAGGCCGATCAACTGACGGAAGTCGGTGCTAAAGGTAATGCGATCATTGGTTTAAATGAAAAAAATTATTCTTTAATTGGCGTCGATGATTTGATTGTTGTCGATACCGTCGATGCGATGCTGATTTGTAAAAAAGGTGAATCTCAAAAAGTCAAAGACGTCGTTGATAAATTGAAAATTAATTCAAAACCAGAATTTAAAAAAATGACCGAAGAACATGTTTTTGAAAACAGGCCTTGGGGTCGTTTTGAAATTTTAAAAAACGAAACACATTACAAATCAAAAATAATTCGTGTCGATGCTGGTCAAAAAATATCGTATCAATCACATGCTAAGCGTTCTGAGCATTGGATCTTGGTCAAAGGTTTGGCCACAGTTGTATTGAATGACAAAGAGATTTCAGTCAAAGCGGGTGAACATATTTATATTCCACAAGGTGCTAAACACCGAATTATGAATACATCGAATTCAGATGTTGAATTTATTGAAGTTCAAGTCGGCAGTTATTTTGGTGAAGATGATATTGTTCGTTACCAAGACGACTATGGACGATAAAAAATAAATGAGTTCACATTCGCTGCAAAACTCACTGAAAAATTTACTGACAGACACAAAAAAAATGTCTTCACGTAAAAATATTCGAAAAATCAAAGAATTTTTGATTGAAGGAATTTTATTTTTGTGTGCGCTCAGTTCTGTATGTGTGACGTTTGCAATTGTTTATACTTTGCTGGTCGAAGCCGTGCCATTTTTTAGATTGGTCAGTCTGAAAGAATTTTTAACAGAAACAGAGTGGACACCGTTATTTGAAAATGCAAAGTACGGTATTCTGCCATTAGTTACTGGTACCCTGATGACGACTGTGATCGCCTTAGGTATTGCAATACCCTTTGGATTAATAACGTCTGTTTATTTAAGTGAATTTGCCAGTGTCCGAGTACGTGAAATTTTTAAACCGCTGTTGGAATTATTAGCGGCTGTGCCGACAGTCGTTTATGGTTATTTTGCGATGCTATTTGTAACGCCGATTTTACAAATTATACTACCAGAGCTTTCGACATTTAATGCACTGTCAGCAGGGCTTGTTATGGGTGTGATGATTATTCCGTATGTCAGTAGCCTATCTGAAGATGCCATGCGAGCCGTGCCGCAAACTTTGCGCGAAGGCAGCTTGGCGTTAGGGGCTTCAAAATTTCAAACTTCATTTCAAGTCGTGGCGCCTTCGGCATTTTCTGGAATTGCTTCAGCATTTGTATTGGCAATTTCACGCGCAATTGGTGAAACAATGGTTGTTGCCATTGCCGCAGGATTGCAGCCCCGTTTTTCATTTAATCCAACAGAGTCAACAGCCACACTGACGGCGTATATTGTGCAAGTCAGTCTGGGTGATTTGCCACATGGATCAATCGGGTATCAAACGATTTATGTTGCAGGATTGACGCTTTTTGTTTTTACGTTTTCATTGAATCTGGTTGGCCAACGAATTCGTTCGCGCTTAGAAAAAAAGGTCCAATAATCGATGAGCACAAATAATTTAATTCAAAAAATTAAACTTCAAGATTTTATTTTTCGCTTTACCGGATTAATCGTTCTGATCTTTTCTTTTTCTGTTTTATTAACTTTGATTATTGATATGTTTAAAACAGGGTATCCCAGAATTAATGAAATGTTTTTTATTTCGTTTCCTTCAAGGTTTCCGGAAAAAGCAGGTATCTTATCAGCTTGGGTCGGCAGTCTTGCAATAGTGCTTGTGACCTCGTTCATGGCAATTCCATTGGGTGTGGCTACGGGAATTTATTTAGAAGAATATGCCAAAAAAAATTGGATATCTAAAATCATTGAATTAAATATTTTAAATTTAGCGGGTATTCCTTCGATCATTTACGGAATCATGGCGTTGTCGATGTTTGTTTATCAATTCAAAATGGGCCAAAGTATAATGACCGCGGGAATGACGTTGGGGTTGTTGGTTCTGCCAATTATTATTGTGACAACTCGTGAAGCGATCCGAACAATTCCGTCGCATATTCGAGAAGCTTCATATTCTGTGGGCGCGACAAAATGGCAAACGATCAGGTATCATATTTTGCCGTACAGTTTTGGTGGTATCATGACGGGTGTTGTAATTGCGTTATCGCGTGCGATCGGTGAAACAGCGCCACTGATTACCGTCGGCGCATTGGCATTTATTGCTTTTTTGCCAACAGCGCCAATTTCAACAGTTGCACCGTATGTCAGTTTTCAGTGGTTGTCTGATCCGTATACGGTGATGCCGATTCAGATGTTTAATTGGATATCAAGACCTCAAGAAGAATTTCATGTGAATGCCGCAGCGAC
>JAYTMM010000098.1:0-4037 GCA_043728555.1 Pseudobdellovibrionaceae bacterium | reverse complement strand
ACCGGTTGAAAACCACCTTCACCCAACATCGGTTCAAAACAAAAAACAGAAACGTCTTTTTCGTGTTTTGAATAATATTCTTTCATTGTACGTAAAGCTTTTTCCGTGCTTTGCGGATCTTTTTTATCATGATTTGGGATTCTTAGAACTTCGTTATAATCTGGCAGACCTTGTTTGTAAGCCGCATTGTCAGTCAGTTCCGCCATCATCGTTGAACGACCGGCGAACGCGTTTTTCATCGCGAAAATCATTTTAGCCGGAGAATTTTTTTGACGCGCAATTTTCAATGCAGATTCATTAGCCATTGTTCCGCAAGTTGCAAACCATGCGTGTTTTAATTTACTTTTTCGTCCTGCGATTTGAACCAATTTTTCAGTCAATTTTAAATATTCGTTATTCGGTTGCAAATTTCCTTGCATGATAATATCCGATAATGAACCGCGAACAGCGGCCTTCATGACGCGCGGATTTGAATGACCCATAATGTGAATTCCGATTCCGTTAATTAAATCTAATTTAACGCTACCGTCTTCAAGTTCCACATACGGACCACGACCTGCGCCTGTGCCGATGTAATTGTGATACAACGGACGACCACGCAATGCTCCGGTGCGATCTATTTTTTCTTTGGCACTGTTAATAAATTTTGAATTCGGTTTCTGAATAGTTTGAATTTGTTCATTCTTCACCATCACTTCATCAATCAAATCACTGACTAATCCTTCGATCACAGGATCTTGATCAATTTGACGACCAATTAATTTTTCGTCAGAGCCAGTTGTTGCGTTTTTTATTTTTTCTAAAATTGTTGATAACATCGTAACCCTCGTTATTTAGAATTTGTTTTTATAAGACTTAAGTTTACATTGTTGCGTCGGGGGATGACAAGAAAAGGTCTCATCAAGTAGACTTTGGCAATATGTCACAATCAACGCCACAACAAGACAGTTCGCAAAATTTATTTCAGCAGGCCCTAGCATTGCAAAATGAAAAAAAAATTGATGAAGCCATCACCACATATCAAAAAATACTGGACCTTGGTCTGGCGCATGATAGCAATTTAACCCAAGAACAAGCTTCTGCAGTCAGTCAAAATATTTCAAACCTGTATTTTCAGAAAAAAGAAAATGCTTTGTCATTTGTTTTCAACCAAAAAGCACTTTTTTTAGATGAAAAAAATTCTCAGGCTGCTGACTTTCAAAAACAAAACAAAGCTTTGTACCAAACAGCATCAATACCGCGCGATATCAGTTTTTATGAAAATTTAAATTCGATCGGGCTTAAATATTTTTCAATCGAAATTTTATTTGCGATTTCGGCTATATTATTGTTTTTTGTTTTAAAAAATTCTTTCAATTTTTTCTTAGCTCGAAAAAAATCTGAAATTGCAAATACAGAGCCAGCAAAATTTAGTTTTACAAATTACGTTCTGATTTTTTTATTCGCTATTTTTTCTGTTGTTTTAGCTTTGAAAATTCAAGATGCCACTCAATTAAAGGTCATTTTGAAATCAGCCACCGCAGCAGTTCAAACCGCAGCGGGTGAAAACCAAGCGACAGTCACTCAGGCTGAAATTGGTACAATTTTTAACGTCTTAAAAATGTCAAATGATGCAGATTTTGCCTATGTGCAAATCAAATATCCTGGGGCGTATTCAGGATGGGTCAAAAGAGCCGATTTAGAGCTTTTAAATTCAACAAAGTGGTCTGTTTTTATTGACAAAAAATAAGGCATTAAGGTTCTATATTGATGGGCTGAATAAACATTCGCCTTTGTAAGGATTTCTATGAAATTAATGTCAGTTTTTATTTCTGTTTCATGTCTTTTATTCGGTTCTTTCTTTTTTTATGGCTGCGCCAGCGAAGAAAAAAACTTAACAACAGCCGAAGGCGCTTATAAATACGCCAAAGAATTTGACGATGCTGAACGCTATGATTTGGCGTTGCAAAAATATGCTGATGTTAAAAATAAATTTCCGTACAGTAATTTAGCGACCGAAGCAGAACTGGCCATCGCCGAAGTTCATTACAAACGCGAATCATTTGCAGAGGCTCAAGTTTCGTTTCAAAACTTTCGCGATCTGCATCCGAAAAATCCAAAAATAGATTACGTTGTTTATAAGATCGCCATGAGCTATTACAGCCAATTGCCAGACACCTTCGATCGTGATTTGTCATTGGGGAACGATGCGATTTATCACTTTGACGAAATTATTAAATCTTATCCGCATTCAGAATATGTCAAAGAAGCTAAAGAAAAACGCGATGAAACTTTTCAAAAACTGGCTGAAAAAGAATTGTACATCGCCGATTTTTATTTTAAACAAGAAAAATATTCGGCAGCACTTCGCAGATTTGAAAGCACTTTACAAAAATATTCAGGGCTTGGTTTTGATCCACGCGCACATTTAGGAGCTGCACGTTCAGCGAAAAAATTAGATAATAATGCCAAACAAAAATATCATTCAAAACTATTGCTAACGAAATTTCCGAACTCTGACGAAGCTGACAAAGCCAAAACCGAGGAGCTGTAATTATGCGATCATTTTCAGGACAATTGCTTGATGAAGCCCGCGAAGCCTTTATCGATGGAAATTACGCAGAGGCTGAACCGCTTTTAGAGCAGCCTTCGTTACAAAAATCGATGAACCCCGAAGTTTTTCAAATGCTGGCAACAATTTATTATAATCGCGGCCAATTTAATAAGGCGATCAAGACTTTTAGAAAAGCTCTTGAAGTTGATCCAACATACAGCGATGCCGCCGTTGGTTTATCAATTATTTTAAATGATATTGGTAAATATGATGAAGCCAAAAAAGTTTTTGGCGAAGCACAGGCCTTATTAGATCAAAAAAAGAAAATTGTTCCGACGGCCAATGTTGAAGAAAAATTTGCAACAAAACACATCGAATTGGGTGATTTATATCTGCAGTACAAACGTTTCGATTCTGCGGCCGAACAATATACTCAGGCGCAAAAATTATCAAAAAACAAAACCGATATCTCAATGTTGTTGGCCGAATGCTATGTTCAAGCTGGAGCCAAAGATAAAGCGATCCGCGAACTGAAAACTGTACTTCAGATGAATATGAAATTAATTTCACCAAGGCTTAAGCTTGGTTTAATTCTTTATAATTCAAACATGATTGCCGAAGCCGTCGATCAGTGGGAAAATGTTTTACGTCTGGAACCACGAAATGACGAGGCCCTCAGATATTTAAAAATGGCGCAAGCTACTGGCATTACAAACCTGAACTTTTAATTTTAAGACCCAAGAAAGAACACGCAGATGAAACAAATCAAAGACGACATGACAATTTTTCTAAAGGCCGAAGACATTGCAAAACTTGTCACGAAATTAGCTGATAAAATTGAGAACGATTATGAAGGTAAAGAAATTATTTTCATCTGCCCGCTGCGTGGATCGATTCATTTCGCAGCCGATTTGATGCGTAAAATTAATTTACCTCAGCAAATTGATTTTGTTTCTTTGCAAGCCACTGAAAAAGGCGGCGCACTTCGCATGGTCAAAGATATTTCTGTCAACATTACCGACAAGGACGTCATCATCATCGAAGAAGTGATTGATACAGCCCGAACACTCAGTTTTTTACGTGACCGTTTAATTGCATCGCGCCCAAGATCATTAAAAATTGTAACCTTATTAGATAAGCCGGCTCGTCGTGAATTACCAATTCGCGCCGATTACATCGGAAAAACAATCGAAGACCGTTATGTGGTTGGTTACGGCATGGACAGCGAAGAAAAAGGCCGTAATTACGCCGATATTTATGTGTTAAAGAACTAGGATTTAAAACCTAGCTAAATACCGCATTAACTACAAACAAAGTCAAAACGCACGCAACATATAACAATACAAAATTTCTTGGAATCATCCTTGATCCTCCGGTTAGTATTTTCTGATTACAGGCTAAGGCATTTTTATTTTATTTGTCAAATTTTGTGGGCAAAGGTCTAGGCCACTTTTGAAATCGCAGAAATAACGATACGACGCAGTTTTATGATTTTTCCACTGGT
>JAYTMM010000097.1:0-15693 GCA_043728555.1 Pseudobdellovibrionaceae bacterium | reverse complement strand
CTTTAACAATTTGTGTTTAACAAATTAAATTCAAATCCTACGCCGCAACTAATTTGCGTCGGCGAGCCTGGGAGGGGTCGATGTGAAATTGTTTTACTTTACGATATAATGTTGCACGTCCAATACCTAAAGCGCGCGCAGCTTCTGTCAAATTACCCTTGTGTTGGTAAATAGCAGCTTCGATGGTTTTGAATTCTACGTCTTCCATCTTTTGCGTTTTTTCGCCTTGAGCCATCGGAAAGTTCACCACATTGTTCATGTGATTCGCTTCTGTATTCACTGGTTGATTTGCACCACCACTGTTTAACGAAGGCACACCATTAATTAATTGCGAACGAAAAAATGGATTATCCATTCCTTCACGCCATTGCGGAGCAGAGTATGTAAAGAAACTGACATCCTGTCCTTCTGTTGATTTTTTCACTTTTTCCATGATCTCAGGATTTTCTGAAACAATGTAAACAAACGATCGAGCCATACCAAGGCCTCCCTCTATTTTGCTTCTGCAGTTTTTTGCAGAGACGTTAAAATGAATCAAGTGACTCACAGTAAACGTATCGGAATAAAACGAAAAAGCTTTAGGGGTGTCTCAAAAATAAATTATTTATTGGTATAAAGTCGTGTTTTAAGAAAAAAACGTATCAGAACGAAACAAAAGTTGAAAAACCCAGACCATCTTTTAATAAAAATGGAACCGTTTGGCTTTTAATTCTTGAGACATTCGCAGCTTGCTCTGAAACATTGATCTGATTAAATTCTGTTTCATCATAATACGTTGCGCGTCCAACAATAAATCCCAAAAATGCGCCGGCAACAGTATCAGAAAACCAATGTGCATCATCTGCTAAACGCGAAGCTCCAACGAAAGCTGCAACAGGATACGCAATCAATGCCGCCTTCCAACCATAAGCATACGACAAATGTGTCGCTGACATAAACGCTATCGAAGAATGTCCAGAAGGAAACGATTGATGATTATCACTGTTGCCGGGGCGCGGTCTGGCGAACGCGGTCTTTAAACTGTAAATAGCAATTCCGCCGTAAGCCAATCCACGAAGATGCGATTCATAAACAAACGAACGTTCATCGAAATAATATTCAAGTCCCGATGAAATCACAGCGAACGCACCCGTTCCCATCAAATCCCCAATATGTGAAATTGATTTTTCCATTTTCTGATTATTTTTCCATTCAGAACGTGTTTGATCATCGCTGGGTTCTGATAAACCCACAGCAAATGCACCAGACACGAACGTTAATAATGACGTTCGATCAGAAATTCTGTGCAAAACCGGAGATATATGTTTTTGTTTAAATGTCAGTTCATTCATTGAAAAACTGATCAGACTGAAAAATAAAATATTTGTAGAAATAAAAAGGCGAAACATAAATCTATGTTCCGCCTTTGCACTAAAAATTCAAGCTTTTAAATAAATGTGGCGACTATCTGCGGCCTGATTTAATTTTTAACTGTAACTTTGCAATTAAATGAACAGCCATTTTTTCTTGAACACGGCACATTTTTAATTCGTCACGACGATACGATCTTTGCGACGGAGTTAATGTTCCCGTTTCAAGTTCCATTTCATAATCCATTTTGCTTGATCGAATACCTTCAAGCTCTTTAGATTGTTGTTTAAATAATTTTGTCACTCCACTGATCGGAGCAACTTCGATCCACTCTTCTTTTTGGCGAAACCAAGATACCATACGTAAAAATCGAGCTTTATTTTTTGCCAATGTAAAACGTGGAAATCCTGTATCAGGCAATTCTAAAACATTTTCAACAGCATCGAAATCAAATTCTTCTTCTTCTTCCGTTAAGTCTTGAGTTCCACCTATGACTTGAGCCGCGACATCAAATTCGCCGTCGTCTTCACCTGAAAAACGGTCTACTGGGCGCTCATCATCTTCATGGTCATCCATATCTTCATTATTTTTATCAACGACAGTTGATTTAACTTTGATCTCAGTCGTTTTCGTTTCTTGATCATTCAGCATCTGAATAACATTTGTCGTATTTTCTATAGCAGTTTCAATTGATGACATATGATCTCCCCCGAGTTCGTTGTCTTATTTAACGATTTGTAATCGATATTTTTGGCGTTGGATGTTTATACCCTAAATCAACCAATGTCGCAATATGTCAAATTGTTATTAGGTGAAATTTATACGATTTAATAAAAACTATTTTTTACCGGTAGTGACACGGCATGTGTCTAAGTCTAGAGTTAAAGCTTCAGTCTGAGGCTTCTAAGCCACGGATCTTGTGTTCTCTTGTATAGAACACTTGGCAGACTCGAGAGGGAAGTATATGAAAAAAATTACACAGTCAACTGTGTTTGGAGTTCTTGCATCTTTGTTATTTGTCATCGGCTGTACAAACTCACCAACACGTAACGCCGCAAACTCTGGCGAATCAATGATCGCTCAAGAAAAACCAAAGCACTATATAATGACGTTGCACGGAATTCGCGGCAATGCCGTATCGTTCGGCGATTTTCACACGTTGATTAAATTTCATTTGGAAAAAATCGACCCCGGTTTCGAAGTTGTTCCTTTGAACATCACGTACTCGGTCGCTCAGACGGATTACACGCCCGAAAAAGCCGGTCGCGAAGTTATCGCAAAACTTTCAAAAATGGTCCCCGTCTTAAATCCACGCGATCAAATATCAGTTGTTGGATATTCAATGGGTGGCCAAGTGGGATTGGCTTGGTATTTTGAATCTTTGAAAGATCCCGCTGCAAAAAAATATGTAGAACATTTAAAACATTTCGTGGGACTTGGCGCTGCGTACTGGGGTGCTAAAGAAGCCGCTCTGGGAACGTCGGATGTCGAAGTCTTACGAAATACGATCAAATTTATTACAATCGAAGTTCGTGATTTATTACGTAAAGAATCTCAGCAATATCTGGGTAGCACTGTAACTCAAAGCCTGATCAGCATTCAAAAATATTCAGATGCAGGTGTTGATCGTTTATTAAAAAATTTAAAAACAATCGAACAACTTAAAAAATTCTACGATGAAAATATTCGTACGATTGCTGCCGTGAATATCAGCTTTAACGAATTGGTTGGCTTATCATTGGGCGGCGCTCCGGCGACAACATTGCGTTTGGGCCTGTTAAGCAGCCCAACCAGCCTGGTTAAATGGACAACCATTGCGCCGTTAGTTCAATGTTTTGAAACAAACACCGGTGCAAAAACAGAAGGCTGTGATGATTTCCAAAATCCAGTTTTTAAATTTATTAATGACAAAGTCAATAAACCACACGCGTTCGGATACAAACGTCGCGAAACTGATAATGCCGTTATTACTCCCTCAGGAAACGCACAATTTATTTCTGTTCTTGAAACTGATTCAAATTACGAAGATGGTCACGTCACAAATGTGACTCAATCCAAGTACGCATTAAATCCCGTAAATCACACGACGTATTTCACAGAAGCACTTCACGCGACAGTCGTCAGTGCTGATCAATACAATGCTACTGTTAAAAAATTATCTAAGCTGGGTGATTCGTGGACGGATTTAGCCGAAGACGTTGTCTTAGTTTACAATGCGAATTGTAAAACTGAAACTGGAGCAGATGATTTCGAAAAATGTTCGAAACATCACTCGTATAAATATGTTTTAAAAGCCTTTGCGGATTGCGATCGCGAAAATTCAACATGTTCAGCTGATGGACAAAAAAATGTTTTAGATGTCATCGCGAATAAAAACAAAATTGCAGACGGACAAAAGCGTTTACAATCGGAATTGCACGGTTTTACAGTTGAATTAAACATGCGCTTACCTTCGGGATACAGCCTGTCAACGTTCAATGAAAAAACAATTCTAAATCACATCCAATTTGAAACTGTCAAAACGAATGATCAGGTGTTTTTACAATCTTCTTTAAATGCAGACAATCAAATCACAATCGCTCGCGAAAAAGAATTAGCCTCTGTGTTGATTAAAAAAATGCATTACTCAAACGAAGAACAATTAAAAGTTGTCATGACCGGATTATTCATACCTAAAAACGATAAGAATTATGACTACAAAGCCCTCGAAAACGGAACTGCTATTTCATTCAAAGTTGACCTTCCGGGAATTAAATCTCGTGTGATCAATACCATTGTTCGTCCTTACCATTCAACGTATGTTGATTTACGAATGGCCACAAAAGATGGGGAAAAATAATGAAAAAAATAATCGGCGCAATACTGATATCATTATTTTCAATCACGATATCTGCCAAAGACGTTGTGGTTTTAGTCCCCGGTTTTTTTAATGCTTTTGCGCCAGAATACTTTTCAAAAGACATCATTCAGTCTTTTCAGAAAAAAGGTTTTTCAGTTTATGTGATCGAAGGATTAAACCCCATCGGCAGCATCGAAGAAAATGGTGCTAAATTAATTCCGCAATTAAAACAGATTCAGAAAAATGAATCAGGAAAACTAAATATCGTTGCCCATAGCGCCGGTGGATTTTATTCACTGTATGCCATTCAAAACGGGAACTTAGACGTTAACAATTTGGTGACCGTCAGCACTCCCTATTTAGGTTTAGATTTTTTGCAGGCTTGGCGTGATGATTCATCATTATTTACGAGCTTGACTGATTTATGCTCGCTGTCTGGCTTGCGCCAATTAACACCCGCCTATGTCGAACAATTTGCCAAAACTATTCGTGTTCCTGAAAAATTAAAAATATTTACGTACGGTGGTTGGCAGCCTCGTAGCCTAGATATCTGGAACGCAAGAAATTTGTCAGGCGTATTAAGAATCACAGATCATTTTATTCCGGGCGATTCAGATGGTATTGTCAGTTTTAAATCAAGCCTTGGAATCCACGGTTTTTTAACAACGACAAACAAATCTGCAAAAATGTTTGTTGATCCCAATTTCACAATCCCGCTTGAACACTGGGAACAAGTTTTAGATTATCGCAGCTTCTTATTATTAGGCACACGCAATATTGGCGTGGTTCAGGAACGTCAAATTAATTTTTATTCAAAGATTGCTGATTTAGTTTCAAAAAACTAAATCAGTTTGTTCACACTCATTTTAATTCGAAATCAATAAATCAAAATCTTCTTTTGTTAAACCCGATGAATTCTTAGCAAGCTTTGTCGGGCTGTCGACGTCTGACAACAAAACTTGAAATTTTTTGTCTTTACGTTCTTTCAGTATTTCAATTTTTTCTTCTAATGACTCATGCATGATATATTTAAAAACTTGGACAGGTTTTTCCTGACCCAATCTGTGCGCGCGGTCCGTGGCTTGATTTTCAACCGACGGATTCCACCAAGGTTCTAAATGGAAAACATAACTGGCTTTGGTTAAATTTAAGCCCACTCCACCCGTTTTTAAGGTCATTAATAACACAGCCCCCGTTTTTAAATGATGAAAGTCCGACAAAATAACTTGACGTTGTTTTGTCGGTATTCCGCCGTGTAAAACAAAAACAGGAATGTTATTTTTCTTTAATACTTCGGCTGTGCGATTTAATGTTTGAATAAACTGAGTAAACACCAACGCGCTTTCGCCGCTGCTAATAATTTCACTGACAGATTCCAATAAAGTTTGAATTTTTGGCGGAATTTTCTCGTACTTCACGTTCGGTAAAGCCGCAGGATCAGAACAAGCCTGTCGTAAACGCAAAAGTGCTGTCAGCATCTGCAGTTGCACATTAGGAGCTTTTTCATTGAGCGGCGCAAATTCACCAGAATCTTCGATATCATCAGTATCCATATCATCCGTCGTTTTCGCCGCCGCATTTGCGTCCGTCATAGCGTCCTGAATTTGTCGGTTATAGGACAAAGCAATATCGCGGTAAATTTGTTTTTGCTGTTCCTCAAAAGCAATTGATAATTTGCTTTCTTGTTTCATCGGCAATTGATCCAGAATTTCTTTTTTCGTACGACGAAGCAATAACGGCTTCATTTTTAATTTCAAATCCGACATTTGTTCAGATGTGATGATATCTGTATTTACAAATTGACGTCTGAAATCTTCAAGCCGGCCCAGTGCACCGGGAACTAAAATATCCATCAACGAATAAAATTCGCCGTAGTGATTTTCCATCGGCGTTCCTGTTAAACATATTTTAAACTGAGCCGTCAAAGATCTGGCTGCCGTTGTTCGTTTGGTTGAAATATTTTTTAAATTCTGAGCTTCATCAAAAATAATAGTTTTCCATTTGTACTGATCAAAATATTGATCGTGTTCTAATAATAATCCGTAGGTTGTAATCACCAGCGTTGGAACTTGGTTGGCAAATTTTTGCCCAACAGCATCTAAATTTTTGCTGTTAAAAATCATCACTGGCAATTCTGGCGCAAATTTTTCGATTTCATTTTGCCAGTTAAAAATTAATGACGAAGGCACAACGATCAGGACTTGGCCTAAATCATTTTTCTGCCGCAATATCTCTAAAAAACAAAGTGCCTGTAATGTTTTACCCAAACCCATGTCGTCAGCTAACAACGCGCCCAATTTTAAATTATATAAATCTAAAATCCATTGTACGCCGTAAACTTGGTACGGCTTCAGTTCAGCTTTGATCGTTTTTGGAATTTGGTTTAAATCACGCGTTGAGCCCAACTGATCATAAAATTCACACAATTTTTTCCATTCATGATCACCGCGAATTTGAATACCAGAGGCTCTTAAGGCCAGAAGTTCCAAAGTTTGATTTCGAGGCAACTGAAATATTTTATCCGATTTTTTTTGTTTCGGGTTTTCAGTTTTACCTTTTTGCAGTTTTTGCCAAAAATGCTGCAAACGTCTGAGCGACGGAATTTGTTTTGCTGCTAAAATATAAACTTGGCCTTCGTATTCAATGATTCCGCCTTGGCTGCCCGTTAAAAATCGATCGGGGTCAACAGCTTGGCCGTTTAAAAAAAATTGAGGATTCAATTCAAACCAATTAAAATTTTTATTTTGATCCATGTCTGATTCCAGAACAAAATCCACTTTGAATTGATCTTCGTTTAATTCTTGCAGTGGCTTGTCATTATAAAAAATGACGAATCCCTGCGGAATCAAAGGCTGTAAAGCATTTAATAAATCAACCAAATGCTTTGATAATAATTCCATCTGTGCTTGGAATGATGAACGAGGTTTTTTGAAAAATTCAGCTGAAGAATCAAAAATCATTTTCTGCAGTAACGTAAAAATCAGTCTAAATTCTTTCTCCACCCATTTTTCTAAGATGACTTCACCATTTTCAGAATAATACGATTCATTGGCTGAGAAACCTGTGATTAAAAAATCAACCCATTGTTCGAAATAAATCAGAACTGATTTTGAACACAAATCCGAAAGCGTTTGGTCTTGGAAAAAAGTATTTCCAGGTCCTGCGATTAAAATATTTTTTAAATTTTCATGCAACGTTACAAAAAGCGTTTCATTATCAACGATTCGACCATCTGAAAGTTCATCATGAATCAAATAATGCAAAACTTCATACGTTAAATATTGTAAAATGCCCGTGTGTTTTAATATTTTCAGATCCCATTCACGACGCCTGGCTTGGTGCGAAGCTAGATCTTTGGCTTCAGCTTTTAAAAAACACGATAATCCTTCTGATAATGAGGCAATCAAGGTGTGTGAAATTTCTGACCAATCATTTTTGATCAGATCTTTCTGCGAGGCGACTTGTGAATTGGCTAACGAAGCTAGACGTGCATGTGCGGAAATTCGGAATTCATTTTTATCGGATAAGTACACGTGCAACTTTTGATAACTGGGCGATACGGTGACCGTTTCACCGCCGATAGCCACAGGAATCGATCTGGTTTTTAAATATTGAATTGTTTTTTTAGCGTGAGTCAGATTTTCTATTTCAAACTGAGGACTATGGTTTTTAAAAATTTCAACATCAGAGCCAAAATTTTTCAGTTTTTCATCTAAACAAATAAATTCATTCCGCCATGGGTACAATAAAATGGCCTGATCCTGGGGTCTGATCGCAAACGAACTTAAGAAATAAATCTCAGCAGGACCTTTTGAAATTAATTTAAATTCACACGAATATTTTTGGTATTCGTTGATTAAAATGCGCCAATCTAATTCGGGTTTCAAATCAACTTCGAGCTTTTCAATTTTAAAAGCTCTGGATAAGTCTGAAAATGTTTGCAGATATACAGGCGCTGATTTTTGACTGATCGCCTTGGCAATTTGGTTCATCAAAGCCTGCATGATATTTTCAACTTCGGTGACCATGTGGCTTTTGAATGAATTTTTATATCGACTTAATAGCGGCCATTGGGGATCGGCTGGTGAAATTTCAAATTTGTGATGCGGCAATAAATGAATCGGGACTTTCTTGGCCAATGGGTGACGTAAAATATCCTGAGCTGCGAATTGCATTCCGTTACTAAAATTATAGCGGACACATTCGGTTAAATGATTCAACAAATTCACTTCGTGCATTGTGTTTGCTGAAAATGAAACTAATTTTTTCTTGAAAACTTCGGGCATGTCCCATGCTCGTGGCATAAATAATTCATCGTCTTTGTCGACGTTTGAAAATTTATATTTTGAAAAATCCGAATCCAAGAACTGCTTGATATTTTGATCTTTGAATAAAGCAACGTCTTCCATAAATAAACTTATAGAATCAAAAGTCACATCATTAAATTTTTGGTATAAAGTTTCAAATTTGCTCAATCAGGCATGATGAACTGACATTCGCAAACTGTCAAATACTGCCAGACCTCTATAACTGCTATGCGATCTCTTGAGGAGCTTGATTTTTAGACTTAAAAAATAAAAGAGCAATTAGTGTGACTAAATACGGAATCATCTGTATAAACTCGCCAGGAATTTTTGCAGAGATTTCGGGGTTGGTTTGAACTTGAATTTGCAAAGCTTCACACAGACCAAAAACCAAACTGACAATTAAAGCGCGTGGTAAATTCCAACCCGAAAAAATCACAGCGGCTAATGCAATAAATCCCCGCCCCGCGCTCATTTGCGGTGAATAGCTAGATGCCAAGAACGTTGAAAGCGTTGCCCCTCCCAGACCCGTTATAAACGCACCAAAACTGATCGCCTGCCATTGCCTCTGTAGCGCAGAAATTCCTGTGGCTTTCAGGGCTTCTTTTTTTTCGCCGGCAAATTTCATTTGCAAGCCCCACAATGTTTTTTCCGATAACCAGTATGAAAAAATAACGGCCACTAAAAAAATGAGGAAAGTCATAGCCAATGCGGATTCATTTGTCTCAATCGCTGGCGTTGAACCTGTTGATTGAAATAAACTTTTACTGACCAGCGGAATAACACCTAATACAAATAAATTTAACCCCGTCCCAATCACGATTGAATTTGCTCCGACGACCAAAACCAAATAACAAAATATTTGCGCAACTAAAACAGCCATGATTCCCGCTGACAAATAACCCAAACCCATCGAATGCGTGCCGTAAGTGACACTGGCCGCAGTAAAGGCTCCGGTTAATAAAAAAGCTTCCAGACCGATTTGCGCAACGCCTGATTTTTCTGAAAAATAACCGCCTATAGTTGCAAACAGTGTGGGCAATGACATTCGAAAAGCAGAAAGTAATATATTAATCATGATTTATTTCTTTTTTTAGAAAAATAATTAAATGCATAATATGATCCAGCGACAGAAAAAATGATAACGGCCTGTAATACTTTTGAAAAATCGCGTGTTAAATATTGTGTTTCTAAATCTAAATCAGAAGCCCCCTTATGCAGAGCAGCCATTAAAAATGCTGAAAATAAAATACCCAAAAAATTTTGTCGGGCCAACAGTGATACTGCAATACCCAGAAAACCAAACATCGGAGAAAAACCAATTTTGTATTGCATTGAATTTCCAAAAATTTCGGTCAATCCTGCACACGCTGAAAAAAAACCAGCCAAGCCCATCGCTGTCATCAGAATTTGTAATTCCGAAAAACCGTGACGACGACTGGCATATCGATTTTTTCCGTAAGCATTTATTTTTTGTAGCCACGTCGTTTTTTGTTCTATTAAAAATAACATCAAACAACATACAACAGCAAAAACAAAAAACAAACTGACAGGTGATTTTTCAAAATATATTTTTAACGGATCATTTATAAAAATTTGTAAATTTTCAGGGATTAACGCTGACTCTGGATTCTGAGAATTGGGGTTTTGAAAATAATTGACTGTAACCCACAAACTAAAGGCCGAGAAAATAAAATTTAACATAATGGCGATCACGACTTCGTGACTGCCGCGAAAATATTTAAATAGCGCAATGATGAGCGCAGCAAAGACTCCAGAGATTAATGTTATTAAGAAAACAAAACTGATGTTAATAAAAACTGAATCGATTTTAATAAACGACGTAGCAGCTAAACACGCAGCCACCATTGCACTGAATGTCAGTTGACCTTCGCTGCCGATATGAAACAAACCTGCGCGCAAAGGAATTGCAAACGATAAACCTGTAAAAATCAAACACGTCACATAATACAGGGTTAAGCCGAAATCATATTTGGATTGGAATGCGCTGGAAACTAAGACTTTGAACACATGCCAAGGCTGTTCACTGAAAAATGGAGTGATCAAACAGCATAACACCAATCCAAACAACAGACCAACCCATGGCGGCAAAAAATTTTTAAATTTATTCCACATGAACAGACCCTGCCATGTAACGTCCAATTTCTGTTTGTGTCAGCTGATCTTTTAAAAAAGGACCATACACAGTGTTTTTACAAATAATCGCATAGCGATCAGAAAGTTGCAAAATTTCATCTAGATCCGAAGAAATTAATAATACTGTTTTGTTTTTTTCTGTTGATGCTGTTTGTAATGATTTATAAATGGTCTGTTGAGCCAATAAATCCACACCCCGTGTCGGATAGGCTGCAATTATAAAGTCTGGGTCTTTGAACATTTCTTTGGCGACGACAAATTTTTGCTGATTACCACCAGATAAGTTTTCAATTTTCATATTCAATTCAGGTGGCCTAATATCCCAATCAATTAATAGTTTTTCAGTTGTTTTTTTTGCGTCATTTTTTAAAACAAAACCCCATTTTGAAAATTTTGATTTGTGCGTCAACACCATGTGCTCGAGCAATGTCAGCCCAGGGAAAATGCTGAATTTCAGACGGTCTTCGGAAATATCGGCATAATTCATTTTTTGTTTTTTTGCATCTTCAATCGTTTGTGCAATCAATTCAGATTGGCCGTTGCCATCGATTCCTGCGATACCGAAAATTTCAGAATTTTTTAATTTAAATCCCAAGGCTTGAAAAAAAAATTTACTTTCAGAATATACATCTTTTTTCTGGGCCATATTAAATTTATCTAAACTTTGACCGATCATCAATTCGGCCATTTGATCGACAGAAACGTCTGTCATTGATCCTGAATGCACGACTTGTCCACGGCGTAATACGGTCACAAAATCTGCGACCTGTTCAACTTCGTGTAATTTATGTGTGATTAAAATAATAGTTTGGCCTTGGGCCTTTAAATCTAAAATAAATTTTAAGAAATCCGCAATTTCTTGCGGGGCTAATACCGCCGTCGGTTCATCGAAAATCAAAATGTCTGGGTTGACCAGAAGTGCTTTTAAAATTTCAAGCCGTTGCTGTTCGCCGACGGATAAATCTTTGATTTTTGCGGTCAGTTTAAAATTCCAGTTGAATTTTTTTTCAATTTTTGAAATACCGTTTTGAATTTGAGTTTTGGATACTTTTTTAAAAATATTTGCAAAAACATTTTCTTTGGGCCAGTTTAAAATTAAATGATCTAAAACTGTTAAATTTTCGGCCAATAAAAAATGTTGATGAACAATTCCAATCTTAAACTGATGCGCATCTGCTGCAGATTTCGGTTGATATTTTTTTCCTTGGATGAGTATGTCACCGCGATCAATCGTTTCAACACCCACAAGCATTTTCATCAAAGTCGATTTGCCCGCACCATTTTCGCCAATCAGCGCATGAATTGTGTTTTTTTGAATTTGAAAGCCGACATCACGGCAAGCATAAATATGTTGTTGCTCACCATCGTGATCAACAACATAACTTTTTGAAATACCGCTAAATTCAACTGCGTTCATTAATTTAAAATCTTAAAAAAAATTATTTTGTTTTGTAGTAATCTGGAACAGTGACTTTGCCAGCGATAATACTTTTCTTTAACTCATTCATTTTCGTCTTTTCGGCAACAGTCCATAATTTTTCATTATTTACATCCTGTGCCCAGTCAACGCCTTGGTCTTTTAAACCAAAAAGTGCTTTTTCGGCTTTGAATTTTTTATTTTGTGCGGATTCAATCGTATCATAAACTGCCACATCAACACGTTTTAACATACTGGTTAAAACAGTACCCGGCTTGATCCAATTTTGATTTGAATCCACACCGATTGCAAAAACTTTTTTATCTGCAGCAGCATCAAACAAACCTGAACCTGATGCTCCGGCCGCATGAAAAATCACGTCGGCCTTTTGGCTGATTTGCGCTAATGCAATTTCTTTGGCTTTGGCGGGGTTATTCCAAGCCTCGCCCGTCACGCCAATAAAATTATTTAATACAACAATTTTTGGATTTATATGTTTCGCACCGGCTTCGTAACCTTTTTGAAAACGGCGAATCAATGGGATGTCCATTCCTCCGATAAATCCAACAACACCCGTTTTTGATTTCATGGCCGCAGCTGCACCCATCAAAAATGAACCTTCATGTTCTTGGAACAAAAGAGTTCTGATGTTGGGGCCTTCAACGTTACCATCAACTATGGCGAAATGTGTTTCAGGGAAAAGTGCTGAGACTTTTTTAACTGCGTCGGCTTGTGCGAAACCAATACCGATAATTAGATCATATTTTTTTTGCGCAAAATTTCTGTGTAATGATTCCAACGAATTTGAATCTGTGGCTTCGACATATTTTAATTCGATGCCTAAATTTTTAACGGCTTTCATAGCGCCTTCATAGGCCGATGAGTTAAATGATTTATCATCTTTGCCGCCTTTGTCTAAAACAAGGCCGACTTTGATTCCTGCAGATGAAACTGACCATATTATTGACGATACGATGAATACTACAAGGGCTAACGAAAATGAGTCCTTTTTTTGCTTATTGATTGCTTTCATAACGTTCATATTAACTCCTTGAAAATATTAAGATTTTGTTGAATTAAATTGTTTTAGTTTTCATGCCATGTTCAGTCAACAAAAATGACATTTATTTCATTTGTGAAAAAGAACTAATGATGGAACTATCTGCTTAAGAAAAATGATCATCCAAAGCTTATAAACTTGAACGGAGACATCTTATGAAATTATTAATTCTGCACACATTTATTATTTTTATTTCAAGTTTAACTTTCGCTCAAACACAAATTCCAAATTGCATGGCTCGAGGAAAAATCATGCCGATCGATAATGCGACCGTATTAAAATGGAAGCACACATCCGCTAATCAGTTTCGCAGCCGTGGGCATATTTTAGGTACTGTTGTTCGAGTTTACCCAGATCATACGGGTCACCACCATTACGAAGTTCAAATCGGATCAACAGCTAATGATTACGTCGAAGTTATTTACAATGAAGAATTCGGAATTGTTCCACAGGCTTCGCCAGGCGCAAAATTTGAAGCCTGCGGTGATTACATAACTGCTAATAAATCAATTGGCCGCGGCCCTCCGTCGCCAGACGGAGCTTTAATTCATTGGGTGCACAGAAGTAACGATGTCGTCGCGCACGATTCAGGCTATATCGTTGTGAACGGTATTTTATGCGGGCAAAAATAATGAAAACAAATATCTTGGTTGGTATTTTATTATCATCTGCTTTAGCTTCTGCAAAACCTAATTTTACCAAAGTCATGATGGTCGTTTTAGAAAACACAAATTATGCAGGTGCAATTGCTCAACCTTTTTTATCTGATTTTTCGAAAAAAGGTGCTTTGTTAGCAAATTCATCTGGCGTTTCACACCCATCACAAGGCAATTACATTGCAATGATTGCTGGCGATACAATGGGGGTTACCAATGATAAAAATGTTAACCTTGAGGCAAAACATATTGGTGATTTGTTAGACGCCAAGGGTTTGACTTGGAAGGCCTACGTTGAAGATTATCCTGGGAACTGCTTTCAGGGTGCAACGTCTGCAATGTTCGCCAGAAAACATGTTCCGTTTTTAAGTTTTAAAAATGTGACAACAAACCCATCTCGCTGCAAAAATATTGTGAATTCTTCAGAATTTGACAAAGACGTTAAAAACAATACGTTACCAAATTATTCATTATTTATTCCGAACTTAAAAAATGATGGCCACAATACAAGTGTGACATTTGCTGATAATTATATGTCGAAAAAATTTGGTCCATTACTGAAAGATTCTCAATTTATGGATCAAATGCTTTTTGTAATCACCTTTGATGAATCAGAATCAAAAGCAAATAACCAAATCTTCACGGCTGTTTATGGTGATGATGTCATTGCCGGAGCTGTATCGAAAAAATCTTATAATCACTATTCGATTTTAAAAACAATTGAAAGCGCTTGGAATTTAGGAACACTCGCAAAACAAGATAAAGCGGCCTCTGAATTATCAGACGTTTTAAAATAAATAATCTTTAATGGATTCTTCTGAAATTTCTTTTTTTGTTGTCGGTTTAATATTAACGGCTATGATGTTTTATATATTCTATATATTATTAAAAAAACTGAAATAGTTTTTAACATCACGAGGTTTTTATGGAAGAAATCGAAGTTCCTTTAGAGCAAGCCCAAGAACACATCCATCACGCTGCGCATGAAGCCAAAGAAAATTGGATCGGTAAAGTTGCCCTGATGTCAGCGTTGGTTGCTGTTGTCGCTGCCATTGCCGCATTGTTGGCAGGACATCATTCAAATGAAGCGATGATCACACAAATCAAAGCTTCTGATTCTTGGAGCTTTTATCAAGCAAAAGGCGTTAAGGCATCTATTCTTCAAACAAAAATTCAAATCATTTCTGAACTGGGAAAACCCACGTCTGCCAAAGACGAAGAAAAGTTAAATGATTACAAAAAAGAACAAGACGAAATTTCAGAAAAAGCCAAAGAATTTGAACATGAATCTGAACATCATTTAAAAATTCATGAAACGATGGCAAGATCAGTGACTTTGTTTCAAGTTGCAATTGCGATTTCTGCAATCACTGTTTTAACTCGTCGAAAGAAATTTTTATTTGTCAGTCTGGGCTTCAGCTTGATTGGTCTGATTATATTTATTCAAGCTTTGCTGCAATAAAATTTTAAAAAAGATTCAAAAAAAAGGATCACATGTTTAATTTAAGTCTGCCTTGGTGGGAATTCGTTGTTCGCGGTGTTGTCGTTTACTTTGCGATGTTGATTTTGTTACGTCTGGGCGGCCGCAAACAAGTTGGTCAAATGTCACCCTTTGATTTTGTTTTATTATTAGTTTTAAGCAATGCGGTTCAAAATTCAATGAACGGCGGTGATAATTCGCTGACAGGTGGTTTAATAATTGCCGTTGCGTTAGTCATTGCAAATTGGTTGATGGGATATTTGACATTTAAATCAAAAAAATTTTCAAGGCTTCTGGAAGGAAAACCTGAAATTTTAATTCACAACGGGAAAATTTTTGAAGATATTCTATTGAAAGAAAAAATCACCCACGAAGAATTAAGATCAATACTACGAAAAAATGGATTCACGGACATTCAACAAGTTAAATA
>JAYTMM010000096.1:0-1568 GCA_043728555.1 Pseudobdellovibrionaceae bacterium | reverse complement strand
GGGCTCTGCGTTTCTTATAATGTGACACTTTTTGTTAGGACTAAAGTTTAGGTCAATAAAGCTTGGTCTTCATAAGTCGCAAATTCGAACAATTTAAATTCAAATTTTAGTGGTGCGACTTTACTTTTTTATTTGAGAACAAATAAAAAAGTCCACCTATGGCAAATCTTTTGGTTTAATTTTTTTACGAGAAAAACTTACCTCAAGGAGCCACGGATGGACTTCAAAAATTTGATCATTGATTGTCTTGGTTTGCAAGATGTTGTTATTGAAAAATACGATACGGATCGCAAGAATTTAAAATTAACCTTAACTGTAAGACAACAAAAAGAAAGTTGCAGATGCCATCATTGTAACAGCCCACTGCAATATGTTCGGGAATGGAAAGAGCGAAAGATCCGTGGTCCATCGATGGGTGCTTTTTTATATGTTGAAATCATTTTGTGGCAACTGCGTGCGACGTGTTCAATTTGTATGGACCGGGTGCGTTCTGCAGCTGTTCCGTTTGTACATCCGAACTTTCAAAATTTAACACTGTCTTTATGTGAATTAGCAGGTCGGTGGATGGAAGAACTGCCTTGTGCCGCAGTGGCCAGGTTTTTTAATTTGAATTCAAAAACGATGTGGGATCTTGATCAGGTCAGGATGAAAATGATGAAGCCATTATTGACGTTTCCAGAGGGGATTAGTTTTGTAAAAATGAGTGCCGATGAGGTTCATTTTAGAACGATGCCGAAAGTAGATAGTTCAACAAAACCTGAAATAAAATTTGTAACAAATTTAGTTTGTTATTCTGAGTCAAAAATTTTATCAAATGCTCCGGGTCGGGATAAACACTCGTTATTAAAATGTTTAAAAGTATTATCGCCTGTGCAGCGTGCTGAGATTAAGTTTTTTTCAGTTGATATGCATGATCCATTTATTTTGATTATTAAAAAGTTTTGTCCAAATGCACAAATCTGCGTAGACCGATTCCATCTGGCTCAGAAAGTTAACGATGCTTTTGATGACTTGAGAAAATCAGAATTTAGATTAGCCGAGGCTTGTAACGATGAATTTCAATTAAAGATGCTGGCGCCACATCGAAGATTTGTACTAGTGGAGCGGGAAAAGAAACTTAAAAAATCTGACTTAAAAATGCTCGATCAACTTAAAAAAATAAATAAAAATATTTTAAATGGAATGATTTTAGTCGAATACTTCCACAATGTACTGGATAAGACAGATTTAACTGAATTTAGAAAATCACTTACTTTATGGTACCGATTGGTTCGTGAATCCGAGATAAAACCATTTAAAAAGCTGGCGCAATTAATCAAAAAGAATCGATCTTATATTGAAGCCTACATTACATCGGGACTAACCACTGCCAAATCTGAAGGTTTAAACAATAAAATAAAGGTGCTTCGAAGATCGGGCTATGGCTACACTAACGAGCAGTCCTACATGGACAAAATCTTGCAAAGATGCGGATACCTCAACTCTAGGTTTATACAGACTTCAGACTGGTTCTGGCGACTTCCGGCGCAGTTGGCACAAACTACCCCCTTCTAAAAAACGGAGAGGCG
>JAYTMM010000095.1:0-2134 GCA_043728555.1 Pseudobdellovibrionaceae bacterium | reverse complement strand
GCAAATGATGAAAACAATATAACACCCAATGAGAGCAAAATATTTTTAGCAGTACGATTCATCATTATTGCAAGCTCCGCATTGATTTCAATTTTTGTGTCACTGTCGTTTTCAATCCTGCAAATGAAAATTCGTCTTCCATATTTTCGATTTCTGCCATGTCGTCGTTTTTTTCAAGCAACGCATCTTCAAAATTTTTCGGCAATACTTGCGGCAGTTCATCATCCATTAACGATAACGCCTTAATCATTGAAATATTTTGATCTGTGACACCAATTAAAATCGATTCACCAGCGACTCGAATGATCGCCAAACTTTTTTTAGGACCTAAAAAATGTTGCGACAAAACTTTGATCTGCATATTTGATTTTGAACCAGATTTATTTGCGGTACTATATTTGCGAATAAAATAATATGCTGTGCCCAACATCAGGCCAACCACAACAAACGAGACTAACATTTTTGTTGTGTTCGCTGCAGGGTCAGCCGCTTTGATTTGCTGATCGATTTTTAATGGGATCTGATCTTCAGATAAACTTGTTGTTGCAAAGCCTACAGCTGCAAAAACAACGTTCGACAAAAATAAAAATCCAAAAATCAATTTCATCATTTTAATTGCTCGATTCTTTCTGACGGAGAAATAATATCTGTCAAACGTACACCGAATTTTTCATTGACCACAACGGCTTCACCGCGGGCAATTAATTTTTCATTCACTAGGACTTCCATCGGTTCACCTGCAAGCTTTGTTAATTCGATAACCGAACCCTGTGTTAAATTTAGCAATTCACTGACTGGCATTTTTGTACGGCCCAATTCAACAGTCACACGTAAAGGAATATCTAAGATCAAATTTAAATTGCGATCTTTGGCTGTTGTCGCACCTGCAGCAACGGCCGCAGCTGTGTTTGCGTCACCGATTTGATCGTCTTGGTTTATTATTGAATCTTGGCTCATGTTGTCGTCTCCTGTTTATTTTTTAATTATCTAAAATTTATTTTTTAATTTAAATAAAAATTACTTTTCAATTTGTCTAGTTACTTGCACAGCCACTGTTCCGTGATGAATACCGTAATAACCTTTAAATTTTTTAACTTGTTCAATTTGAATGTCTAATTCACCACTTGAATCCTGCGTTAACGGAATCACATCGCCGATTTTCATGGTCATTAAATCTTTTAATTTAATTTCAGTTTCGCCTAAATTGACTTTGACATCGACATCAGTTTCTAAAAGCTGTTCTTTAATAATTGATGTCCATAATTTTTTATCTGTTTGATCGGATTCAACTTGAAAACCCGTTGATAATTTTTGCTTTATCGGTTCGATCGTTGCGTACGGAATGACGATTGAAACTGTACCGTTGATATTTTCAAGCTCGACGTCAAATGTCGATGCGATAACAACATCCGTTGGTGGCACAATACCCACGAACTGCGGATTAATTTCTGTACGTTGAAATGAACAACCAATTTTTTCTACCGTTGACCATGCCAGTTCTAAATCATTCACTGCCAGTTCAACGACTTTTTTAACAATCTGCAATTCAATCGGAGTGAATTCTTTGCCATCTAATTTTGCGTACGGACGGTCAGCGCCGCCGAAAAATGAATCCACCAGCGCGTAAGCTAATTTGGCTTCGATCACAAATAAAGCTGATCCGCGCAAATGATTAAAACGCAAAACGCTCATGCATGTTGGAATTGGCAAGGTATTAATAAATTCACCAAATTTAATAAATTCAGTCGATGTCAAAGTGATCGACGCAATTTTTCGAAGTGATGATGATAATGAAACACGAAATGAACGCATAAATTTTTCGTAGATAACTTCAAGCTGTGGCAATCTGCCGCGAATGATTCGATCTTGGCTTGTTAAATCATAGGCGATGACGTTTTTATGTTCGTCATTTGCATTTTTAGCTTGAGCGAAATTTCCGCCCCCGCCAGAACCTACGTTGGCCGCTGCTGATCCAACATCACCGTCACCGACGGCAGCTAACAAGGCATCAACTTCGCTTTGTGATAAAATTTGATTCATGTGTGCTCACCTTTAAAATAGTTAAACTCTTATTTAATTGTACTCATTAGTTATAAATGAGCTCTGTAAAATACACGTTTGAAATTTTGCCTTT
>JAYTMM010000094.1:0-16669 GCA_043728555.1 Pseudobdellovibrionaceae bacterium | reverse complement strand
CTTGACGTTACAATCCAAGCACAAATCTTAGAATTATTTCAAGGCCTACAAGAAAAAATGAAAATGAGTGTTCAATTTATCACTCACGATCTGGGTGTAATTTCCGAAGTCTCAGACACGGTCCTTGTGATGTACGGCGGCCAAATGTGTGAAACCGGAAATACACAAGACGTTTTAAATTCACCGAGGCATCCTTACACAGCAGCACTGATTCAATCGCGCCCAAAAATGGGCTCACGAATTTCAAGACTAAAAACAATCGAAGGTTCCGTTCCTGCTCCGCATGAACTTCCAAAGGGCTGCCCGTTCTCAACCCGTTGTTCTCGCGTGAAAACCGAGTGTTGGGATACAAAACCAAAAATGCAACCCTTAGCCACAAATCCGCAAACAAACACGCAGCGGTCGGTTGCTTGTTTTAACCCACTGTAACCTTCTTTTAGAATAGAAAGGACCTAATAAAATGTCTGAACAAAATAACATTCTTGAAGCCTTTCAAATTAAAAAATATTTTCCTATCCGCAAAGGTTTTTTCTTAAAACACGTGGGCGACGTCAAAGCTGTTGATGATATCACTTTAACTGTTCGAAAAGGTGAAACCTTGGGTCTTGTTGGCGAATCGGGTTGTGGAAAATCAACCTTAGGTCGCACATTGATTCGTTTGTATGAACCCACGGCCGGAAAAATTAATTTTAACGGCAATGATTTTTTAAAACTTTCTGGTTCAGAATTACGTGCCAGTCGAAAAAATATTCAAATGATTTTCCAAGACCCGTATGCTTCTTTAGATCCGCGAATGACCGTAGGACAAGTCATCGAACAACCTTTTATTATTCACGGTTTGCTTTCGAATTCAGAACGCGAAGCCAAAGTGAAAGAACTTTTAGAACTTGTGGGGCTTAGGCCTTCGCACATTAATCGTTACCCGCATGAATTCTCAGGCGGACAACGGCAGCGTATCGCCATTGCGCGTGCGATTGCATTAAATCCAGAATTAATTATTTGCGATGAACCTGTATCAGCGTTGGACGTTTCAATCCAAGCCCAGATTTTAAATTTATTAAAAGATCTGCAAGAAAAATTAGGCCTGACTTATATTTTTATTTCACATGATCTATCCGTGATTGAACATGTGTGCGACCGTATTGCTGTCATGTATTTGGGTAAAATTGTTGAAATTGCCGATCGCGAAGAACTTTATAAAAATCCAAAACATCCTTACACACAGGCCTTGTTGGCATCAATTCCAACGATCGGTGCAGGTAAGAAAAAAATGACAAAAATTTTAACCGGAGAAATTCCTTCGCCGATTAACCCACCATCTGGCTGTACTTTTCACCCGCGCTGTCCAGTTGCGATGGACGTCTGCAAACAAGAAATTCCCAAACTTTTGCCCGTAGGTGGTAACGACAAAAATGTGGCGGCGTGTTTTAAAGTGAATCCATTATGATTCTTCAAAATTTAATTATTAAAAGTAAAATGATACGAACAGAAACAAAACCTTCAAAAGGAGAATTTATGAAAAAGTTAGTTTTAGTATTAGCTGCGACATTATCTGTTGTTGCTTGTACAAAAAAAACTGAAACAGCGACCGGAACTGCCGCCGCAACACCTTCGACAACGACAGCCGCAGGCGCAACTGGCACGTTGACAAATAACGAATTAAAAATCGGAATTTCGCAAGAATTCGAAAATTTTAATCCGTTGATTTCAAACATGATGGCGACAACGTACATGTCAACAATGACAATGCGTACTCTGGACACCATCGATGCCGATGGCAAATGGGTTCCTCAATTAGCAAAATCGATTCCGACTATTGAAAATGGTCAAGCACAAATCAAAAAAGTAAACGGTAAAAATACCGTAGTTGCTGTTTGGGAAATCCTAGACAATGCAATGTGGGGCGACGGAACTCCGATCACTTGTGAAGATTTTATTTTCACGAACAAAGTTGCAATGTCACCGAATGTTTCTGTTGCTGACAAAGAAACTTATTCTCAAGTTGCAAAAATTGAAACTGACAAAGCAAATCCAAAAAAATGTACATTCACATACGATAAAATTCGTTGGGATTTCACACAGCTTGGCACATTCAAGGTTTTACCAAAACATCTTGAAGAACCCGTTTGGAAAAAATTCGGAAGTATCAAAGAAGGCTACGAAAAAAATTCTTTGTATACAAAAGAACCTACAAATCCGGGATTATACCACGGGCCATATTTGGTTTCTGAAATTCAATTGGGCGATCACGTGACATTTGTTCCAAACCCAAAATTTTTCGGTGAAGCTCCAAAAATTAAAAAAATTATCGTTAAATTAATTCCGAACACAGGTACAATGGAAGCCAATTTGCGTTCTGGAACAATCGATTTAATTTCATCAATGGGCTTAGCTTTAGATCAAGCTTTGGCATTTGATAAAAAAATCAAAGAAGAAAAACTGGGTTATTCGGTATTATTTCAACCGAGTGCAGTTTATGAACATATCGATTTAAATTTAGACAATCCTATTTTAAAAGATGTTCGCGTTCGTAAAGCTTTACATTACGCCATCAACAAAGAAGACCTTACAACGGCATTATTTGAAGGCAAACAACAACCTGCAATTCATAATTTAACTCCCAAGGACCCTTGGTTTACTGATGATCCAACAAAGATCACAGTTTACAAATACAATAAACGTGAATCAGAGCGTTTGTTAGATGAAGCTGGCTGGAAAGTCGGAGCCGATGGCATCCGTACTAAAAAAATGAAAAATGCTAAAGGCAAAGAAGAAGAAACTCGTTTGTCTTTCTCAATCATGACAACAGCTGGAAATAAAACTCGTGAATTAGTTCAAGTTTATTTACAGAACAACTGGAAAAACGTAGGTATCGAAGTTCAAGCTAAAAATGAACCTGCGCGTGTATTCTTTGGTGAAACAACAAAGAAAAGAAAATTTGATGCAATGGCTTTATTTGCATGGGTTTCTTCACCTGAGTCTTCACCAAAAGGAACTTTTCATTCATCAAAAATTCCTACTGCTAAAAATGGTTTCTCTGGCCAAAATCAAATGGGCTGGGTTAACGCTAATGTTGATAAATTAACGGATGCTTTAGATCTTGAAATGAAACACGAAAAACGTGTTGAATTAGTTCATCAGATTTTAAAATATTACACAGACGAAGTTCCGGTTTTACCATTGTATTACCGTTCAGACGTTGCAGTTATTCCAACTCAGATCAAAGGTTACCGTTTAACTGGTCATCAATTTCCTGAGACAAACGAAGTTGAGAAATGGACTGTCGAATAGAAATTCGACACAACTTTATTGTTGAATAAAGTTCAAAAGATTAAACTTACGATTGAAAGCTGAGCCGAAATGACCACATACATCCTTAGACGACTTCTTCAGACAGTGATTGTGTTAGCAATCCTGTCGTATCTATGTTTTGGATTAATGACATTAATGCCCGGTGATCCGGTCGAATTAATGATTTCATCAAATCCAAAAATCACAGCTGCAGACGTTACTCGTCTTCGTGAATTTTATGGTCTGGATCAGCCAACATATGTTCGTTATATGCACTGGGTTTCAGAAATTTCAAAAGGAGAATTGGGATATTCACGGACATACCGAATCCCGGTCTCTGAAATGCTGGGACCTTCGTTGCAAGCGACTTTTATTTTATCAATGCTCTCACTTGTTTTTTCATTAGCCATTGCGATTCCGTTAGGAATCGCATGTGCCCTTAGACCAAATACAAAATTTGATTACATTGTGAATCTCCTCAATTTTTCAGGAATTTCACTGCCCTCATTTTTCTTAGGAATTTTATTAATTATTCTTTTTGCCGTCAAACTTCGATGGCTGCCTGCCGGTGGATACCAAACAACGGGCATGACTTACGATTCTTTATTTTCTGAACTGTGGGATAAATCAAAATATCTGATTTTACCCGTTTTATCTTTATCTGTTCAATCGATCGGTTTTTTTGCCAGATTTGCCCGATCATCGATGCTTGAAGCCATGCGAAATGATTTCATCCGCACAGCTAGATCTAAAGGTATGACCGAATCTGTCGTCATCTGGAGACATGGATTCAGAAATGCACTGATCCCTTTAATTACAATTATTGCCTTAAGTTTTTCTGGAATTTTTTCAGGAGCCTTAATTACAGAATCTTTATTTGCTTATCCTGGTGTTGGACGACTTTTATACACGTCAATTATCGGAAATGATTTTAACGTTGCGATGATTTCATTTATAATTTCAATCACAATGGTTTTAGTTATGAATTTAATTGCTGATTTACTTTACGGCGTTGTAGATCCACGAATCTCGTATAAATAGATCCGCGAATCTCGTACAAATAGGAAAATCTAAAATGACGACAGAAAATCAAACAGACACTCAAAAAAATACCAATCAGAATCCTCAGTTAAGCAAAAGCATGATTGCTGAAATGGAAAAAGCACAAAGTTTTTCTAACATGGTTTACACACAATTCAAAGAACACAAGGCCGCAGTCTGCGGTGCTTACGTGATTTTATTTTTTGTAATCGTTGCTATTTTTGCACCCGTGATCGGATGGATGTTGGGCGTTGATGCAAACACGCAAAATGTTTTTCACAGATATAAATCACCTATGACAAAAATTACGGCCAGTGCCGATGTCAAAGAACAGTTGATTCAAACTTTTATACAGCAGAACCCTGAAGCCGCAGCCGACATTCAAAATCAATTGCTGACAAAAAAATTAGTTAACCCACCTCGTCCCGAAGACGCTATGTACGAATGGATTGGGCTGGATAAAGAAAAATCTTTATCTGTGTTATCTGAAATTCAGAATCCAAAAACGTCAGAATTAAAAAGTATGATCAATGGTTTTGAAAGCACTCACGTTTTCGGCACTGACGAATTAGGCCGCGACGTTCTGATGCGCTTGGTGTATGGTGCACGCGTCACGATGGGCGTCGGCATTTTAGCAACGATTGTCTCTGCCTTGATTGGCTTAATTATTGGTGCGATGGCCGGTTATTACGGTGGATTTATTGATACAGTATTAATGCGCGTTACGGATTCATTAATCGCTTTGCCATTATTACCCGTACTGGTTGTTGTGGCTGCGATTGATTTACAAAAAATTTCTTTCTTGCATGCAATGGCTCAGGGTGGAAATGAATCCATCATAAAACTTGTGTTTATTTTGTGTTTGTTTTCATGGATGACCGTTGCACGGCTTGTGCGCGGCAGTGTTTTATCATTGCGTGAACGTGAATTTATTTTGGCTTCAAAAACTTTGGGTGCCACTGACAGCACGATTATTTTACGTCACATGTTTCCGAATGTTGTTGCTCCGATGTTGGTCTCCGTGACACTAGGCGTGGGTAACGTGATTTTATTTGAAGCGGCACTCAGCTTTTTGGGTCTTGGAATTCAGCCACCAATGCCCAGCTGGGGCAATATGCTGTTTAATGCACAGGAACTGATATATCAGGCTCCGTTCTTGGCAATTATCCCAGGTGTATTGATATTTTTAGTGGTCGTCAGTTTCAACTTTTTAGGAGATGGCCTGCAGGATGCGATCGATCCAAAAGCTGTTAAAAGATAAGACAGTTTTGTAATTATCACACTCTGATTTAACTCTGAGCGAATATACCCCATTTATACAAGGCATGATTATTGGAATACTTCTGTAAAACACAGGAGTATTTATGCCGTATTCGTTAATTGTATTTCTAAGCCTTAGTTCACTGTCATTGTTTGCCAAGGCCGAATCGTCATTTGAAGTGATGTGCCGCAATCAGGCCAAAGAAATCGCTGCAGAAACTTATAAAAACTGTGTTACTGAAAACAGACAAACACAGGTCGATCAAATCAGAAAAGAATATCAACAAAAAATTTCTGACTTGAAATCACATTACGATGGTGAATTAAAAAAAGTTTCAGCCGGTCAAAATAGAACTTCAACTGCTGCGCAGAACGTAGCCGCCGCAATTAAAAAAGACAAATCAGGAGCCATGAAACGTGCCTCTGGAGCCCGCGAATTGCCAGAGAAAAAAATGGATTCATCCAGAGCTACAGCAAAAACAGAAGTGATTGATTTTTCAAAACCATCTGTCAGTTCAGATTCTGCTATCAAAACTCAAAATACACTACAAACTGAGTCATCTGATTCAACAGAAATTATCGAAATTCCGGTTGAATAATTTCTTGAAAATATAAACAAATTACTTCAGATCTACGGGTTGTATCGTATCCGATATCAACCCAGACACGCCTTCAGAAAAATAAACTTTTGCGTCTGAGATTTCGTTACACGTCCATAAAACGATGGGTATTTTTAATTTTAAAATTTTTCTAAAGATCTGTGACGACCAATCCTCCTTGCGCAGATGCAAAGCATTTGGTTTGGCTAAAAAATTCAATGTCATATTCTTAATAAAAAAATTATTTCCATGTTCTTTTTCATTCGAAAGCAGCAGCGATCTAAAAATTGTTGCATCCATTTTACAAAAATGCGCCAGACTGATCGGGTTAAAGCTTGAAATTAAAATATTTTTTTGCATTTGATGTTTTTGTATCAATTGAAAGACATACTTTTCAAGTTTTCCGTTGATGACTTTTGATTTGATTTCAATATTTAATTTAAATGCATTTTTATCTATTGTTTGAAACCAAAAAAAAACTTCGTCTAATAAATCGATATGTATTTTTTCTTTCAGTTCTGATAAATTTAATTTTGAAATTTTTTGACCTTTGTAATGATCATCATGAAACAAAATGACATGATGATCTTTTGTCAGTCGCACATCGAATTCAACCATTTGATATTTCAATTGATACGACTGTTGAATTGCAACCAAAGTATTTTCACTGATTTCCGGATCTTGACAGTAACCTCTGTGACTTTGTAACCGATATATATACTGTGACGAATCCGTTCGATACTGAAATTGAGCACACAATGAATAAATCAAATTCTTAATCTTTGACAACTTCGGCGTATCCTAAATTAAAAATATTATTATTAAAATTAAAAGTTGCCTTAACCGGATCCATTTTTCTATTTTTATTCATGATATCGACATGCAAATCATCTGAAAAAAAGTGGCTACTTAATTCAATATTTTTTAAAATTTTGTTTTCATTTTCTTCGTCACTGATATTTTTATTGTTTTTCTGTTTTTCATAAATTTTATCAAAAACTGAAACTAAACTGTCTTTGGCTGCTGCTTCCGAGACATTTGAAATCCAACCCAATTGATCTGCTGACATGCCAAGCTGTTCAAATTTTGAAGCTGTTCCATGGGTGATCATTTTAAAATTTTTGAAATCAATATTTTGAAATTTAAGATTGGCAGTTTGTGCAGTTAATTTAATTTGATCATTTAAATTTTTATTCAACGTCAAATCAAGGACAACGGATTGTTCCTGCCCCGTCGATTCAGCGATCATATCCGGAGCCAAGAACTGACCTGACAATGTCAGATTATATTTTTTTCCGTCGTGGTGACTTTGCATATAATTAAGCTGTCCACGGATTTTTTGACCGTTGATCATAAAATTTGAAACTGACAATTCCTGTTGTTGCAGATTTTCAGTCATATCAACATCAATTGAATTAATTTTTTGCAACCAAGGTTTGTTTTTAAAATTTAAATTGAAATCTAAATCTACAACTTGGCCCGTGGCATGAAAAGCATTGTCCGCAGAAAATTTGATTTGACCCGAAAAGCGACCGAACTGTGTCATATTTTTCAGAAAAACATCATCTTTGATATTTTGATTTAAATACGTTTTCAAATCGTAATTTTGAATCGAAAATTCACTGCCGAATTTTATTTTCAATGGGGCTACGTCTTCAAATACAGTATTCAATGATGTGATGACACTTTGATTCGTTTCAAGTCGTAGATTTGAAATCTTTAATTCTGACATCGCATTTGAAGTTAAATTGTATTCACCTGCGCCCTTTAGCGTCAGTAAATAATTTTGGTCTGTCGTGCTGAAGTAATTCGAAAAGGAGTCTTGTTGAAAATCCAAAAACTTCAGCAACATCTTCGTTGCTACTTTTTCAAAATCCAATTTAAATGAAAAAATATTTTTTTCATTTACGTATTCAAACTTTAAATTATACGGACGATCAATGATTTGCCCAGCTAGAACACCTTCGATTTGAATTTCAGAAGCAGTCCGTCTTTGTATATTTAAATTTAGATCCGAACGCAGTTTGAAAATATTATTCAGGTTACTATGGTGCGACGAAAGCTGTGCTTTTAAATCCAGTTTTGACAAAACCTGATCTGCATATGAAAAATCAAATACGGCACTTTGTAAATACAACGGCACCTTGTAATTTGATTTACTTAATATTTTAATACGGTCAATTTTTAAACTTTGCAGCTGACCGGCCGTTGATGCCGAAAAAACCTGAACCAATGCTTTATTCAGTGCAGCCTCTGAGTCCGCAGTATCTGTCGAGAAACATTTCTTGATTTCAGAAAACCGAATTTCAAGCAAATTAATCCTGAGCGATTGAATAACTTTTTTTGATTCAAAAATTAAATTCCATGATAGCGGAAATGATAACGTATCAATAAAAATTTGCGATTCATCACATATCGATTTGATAGGTGATAATCGGATGTCATGGACTTCTAAATACGGTTGTGGCCAGCCCCAATCGGATAATTTTATTTCTATCGATTTAAAATCTATAGAAATATCTGTTTGCAAACGTAAAATTGCTTGATCAATTTTAGATTTAATTTTTCGTGGCGTGATCTGAGCACGTATAGACAAACCCAACATCAATGACAAAACTGAACCCAGAAAAAATATTTTAAAACCTGGTTGGTCGACGACGGCACGTTTCAAATATTCACCCGATCTTAAATAAATTTTTCACGCAAAATATTAGATAAATTTAAATGAAACAACTTCGTAATCTTTGTCACTTTTTGGACTTTGAACTGTGAAAGTATCACCTTTTTTTTTGCCGATCATGGCACGCGCCAAAGGCGACAAAATTGAAATCATGTTTTTTTTCACATCTGATTCATCAACGCCGACAATTTGGTACGTAATTTTTTCGTCAGTTTCAGCATCCATAATTTCAACGGTCGCGCCAAAAACAATACGATCCGCTTTAATTAATGACGTATCAACAACTTCGGCCCCTGCCAACTTGTATTGAATTTCGCCGATACGACCTTCGATCATACCTTGACGTTCTTTCGCTGCATCATACTCCGCATTTTCGCTGATATCACCGTGTGCACGCGCTTCTTCGATGGCCTTGATAATTGCAGGTCGCTCTTCGAAAATTAAATTTTTAAGCTCCGCTTCCAAGATTTGTTTTCCGCGTAGCGTTATTGGTAAAGTATCCTGAGCCATAATATCCTCGATGCGTAAGTAAATTCGTAAGTTCTTAGTTTGTTATTTTACTAGGTATTTAATGATTTCTTCAATATCTTTTTTACAGCTACCACAACCTGTGCCCGCCATTGTTACCCTGCTGATTTCTGAAGTTGAAAAAACGCCTTGTTTGATGACATTTAAAACCTTTTCAGTCTGAACCATCCGGCAGTGACAAAGCTCTTCATGTTCATAAGGAATTTTATAATTATTCTGACACTTTAGGATAAACTCATTAAGCAAAACATCATCGCCGTCCACAACCAATACCGTTTGCCATTTTTGCGGATTTTGACCGTACTGCTTTTTCTGTTGTTCAATTTTATGCATCAACTGAACAGAGCCCAGAATCTGAACTTGGTTTTGATCAAAAATAATTTGAGCTTTGAATGGTATTTCTGCTTTAATCACAGAATTATTTTAGAACTCAAATTTCCGTTCGGCAATAACTGATCTGCGGTAATTAATAATATTTTCAACATCCGCTAGACAAAAGACCCTGTAACCATGTTTCCCAAACTGCCCAAAGGCAATTTTAATTTCAATTGATCAGCCATTAAAGTCCCAATTGGTTTTCAAAATATGTTTTAAGATCCGTATCGTTAAATTTGAAACCGGAGTCCAATAATTTTTTAGGATTCATCCGAATAGATCCTGTTAAAATTGTACTCATTTCACCAAATAATAACTTCAACATAAACGCTGGTACATTTGGTAATTTGATGACTGATAAGGCGTCACACAAATATTTTGTGAATACTGAATTTGTAACTGCATTTTCTGTCGAACAATTCATAGGGCCAGATAAATTTTCAGTTTTTAAAACGTGTAACACCACATTCGCCATATCTTGGATTGAAATCCAGCTCATGTACTGTTCGCCCGAGGCCAAACTTGCGCCTAAGTTTTTTTGAAATAATGGGATCATTTTTTTCAAAGCCCCGCTTTGCGGATCTAAAATAATTCCGATTCGCAATTGAACTGTTCGCTGTTTTAAATTTCTAAATGGAGCTTCCCATTGATCACAAACATCATTTAAAAAACCAGATCCCTTTTCATCCGACTCTGAAACAAGCTGATCTTTTGAATCAGCATAAAATCCCTGAGCCGACGCAGAGATGACAGTTCCCACAGAAGATGGCATATTTAATAGCAGATTTTTTGAGCTTTGAATTCTGGAATTTAAAATTTCAGATTTCTTTGAATCCGTCCAACGTCCATCAATCGTTTCGCCCATTAAATGAATAACAGAATCGATACCTATGAAATCCTGCGCTGTTAAAGCTTCCGTATTTAAATTTTTACAAATCACTTTTGCTGGAAATAATAATTTTTCGCGCGCTGATTTTTCAGACCTTGATACGACAACAATTTCGTGACCCAGTTTTGCTAATTCAAAACTGACTTTGCGACCTAAATTACCGGTAGCTCCGGTAATAAGTATTTTTTTTAATATTTTTTTATCTGTCATTTTTCTAATCCTTTTTTGTATTCACTGATCGCTCGGTTTCGCGCAAAAGAGTGTTCTACAATTTCTTTCGCATATTTGGCCGTACCAAATTCAGGAACCCATTTTTTTGTGTATATTAAATCTTTGTCAAATTTTTCAAGCTGCGTTTGTGGATTAAAAACTCGGAAATACGGAGCCGCATCACATCCCGTTCCCGCAGCCCACTGCCAATTCCCGTTGTTTGCGGATAAATCATAATCTAAAAGTTTTTCGGCGAAGTATCTTTCACCATGCAACCAATGTGTTAATAAATGCTTTGTTAAAAACGAAGCCACGACCATTCTTACACGGTTATGCATGTGACCTGTGGCATTTAATTCGCGCATCCCTGCATCGACCAATGGATAACCTGTTTCGCCGTTTTTCCAACGTTCCAAATCTGACTTATTGTTCAGCCATTGGATATTTTCATACTTAGGTCTGAAACTGGATTTTTCGACATGTGGATAATGAAATAAAATTTGTGTAAAAAAATCACGCCAAATAATTTCACTCAGCCAAACATCAGAATGTTTTTTTCCTTCGCGGGCCAATTCGCGGGGACTAACAGTCCCAAATCGTAAATGCAATCCCATTTTCGAAGTTTGATCCAGCGCTGGAAAGTCTCTTTTTTCAGAATAATTTTTAAGAATTTTTACAGGCACCGTCACGTCCGGATAAATAAAATTGTTGGCCGAAAATTTCATTTGCTCTAGCGTGGGGACAGTTTCTGTAAGTTTTATTTTATGAAAATTATTTTCATAAAGATCTGTGGGATAAGATTTTAAATAATAGGGCGACAAACTTTTGAGCCATTTATTTTTATACGGCGTGTATACGGTATAGGGTTTATTCATGTCCGTTTGAATTTCAGTTTTTTCAAAAATAACATGGTCTTTAAAAGTTTTAAATTCGATATTTTTTGCATTTAATATTTTTTGAATTTTCTCATCACGCAATATTCCATATGGCTCATAATCATGATTTGTATAGACTGATTTAATTTTATATTTTTCACAGAGGATTTTAAAAATTTCTTCAGGTTTTCCGAATTTAATTAATAGATCAGATTTTTTTTGATTTAGGTCAGATTTCATCGACAACAAAGTTTTATGCAAAAATGGAACTCGTAGGTCTTTTGTGTCTAATTTTGATAAAATATCCACATCAAAAATAAAAAGCGGCAAAACATTATTATTGTTTTTAAGTGCTTCAAACAAACCTGCATTGTCATAAAGCCTTAAATCTCTGCGAAACCAAAATATTGTTACCACACATAAACCTTTGTCATATTTAAATTTAGACTATCTTATTTCAAATTAGTTTAATATACTTTAAACTAATTTATGCAGGACGACAGCCAAAATAACCCATCTAAATCGCTATCAAAAATCAAAAGTTCGCTTTTTCAAAGAACTTTGTCTGTGGCTAAAATTGGCCTGAATGCTGGCATCAAATACGCAGCTCACAAAGCCACAGGTCAGATGTCTGGTGAAAAATATGATCAATTCATGATCGGACAAGCAAAATACATCACCAGTGAATTAGGTCAGCTTAAAGGTTCGCTGATGAAAGCCGGACAAATGCTTTCGATGTACGGTGAATATTTTTTTCCACCAGAAGCAAATCAGTTTTTAAAAATGTTGCAAGGCAATTCGCCACCGCTGGAATATGCGGCGATCAACGAATGTTTAGAAAAGTATCTGACACAAGAATTACTCAATGAACTTGAAATTGATAAAAACTGTATTGGCTCCGCATCAATGGGGCAAGTTCATTTAGCTGTCATCAAAAGCACTGGACAAAAAATAGCTTTAAAAATTCAGTACCCTGATGTTGATTTAGCCATTGATTCAGATATTAAATCTTTGAAAACTTTATTGAACATGTCAAAAATTTTACCCACAGGACTTGATCTGGATCCAGTGATGGAAGAAATCAAACACATGCTGCACCAAGAGCTGGATTACGTGACAGAATTAAATTTTACAAAAAAATATTACGATAAATTACACGAAGATTCTGATTTTGCTAAAAGATATGTTGTTCCCAAAGTTTTTGAACGGTATTCAAATCAAAAAATTCTGGCCACTGAATATATCGAAGGCTACAAAGCGGATCACCCACTGGTTCAAGCCTTATCACAAAAACGCCGTGATAATTTGGCCATTAATTTTTTAGATCTGTATCAACGTGAAATTTTTCAGTGGAATTTAATTCAAACAGATCCGCACCTTGGTAATTATAAAATTCAAATCGACGCCTTAGGTAATGATCGCCTTGTTCTTTTAGATTTCGGTGCGACATCGGAATTTAATGAAACATTTATTTCGTCTTACCGTCGAATGATCCAAGGTTCTGTCACCGGTGATATCAATATTTTACACAAGGCTTGCAAAGAGCTGGGATTCATCCAAAACGGCGATAAACCAGACTACATCAAAGCCTTTACTGATTTTTGTTTTGAAACGGTTGAACCTTTTTGGCTGCCAGATGATGTCAGAAATAAATTAAAAAAAGTAGACCAAAATGGTTTTTATCATTGGAAAGATACCGACCTTCCTGGGCGAGTTGTAAAAAAAGCGATTCAATTTAAAAATTTTGATTTGCGAGCACCGCCCAAAGAAATTTTGTTTTTAGATCGAAAAACAGGCGGCGTATTTATATTTTTATCAGTCTTAGGTGCACACATTAACGCACGAAAAGTAATTGATCCTTATTTCAAATACATTTAATCTTGTTCAATGAACGCGCACGCCATTGCCATTCTTAGCTTTAATCACCCCGATTTGACTGAAAAATGTATTAACTCTGTGCTGGCTTTGCATTATTCAGGCGAAATTTATTTAATCCATAATGGATCACACGAAAAAAATGTTTTAAATCTGAAAAATTTATTTCCCGATATCACGCATCTGGTCATCGAAAAAAACAAAGGCTATACAGGCGGAGCCAATTTTACGTTGTCTGAAGTTTTTAAAAAATATCGGACCTGTTTATTTTTAACCAATGACACCGAACTGCAACAATTGCCCAAATCGATACCCACTGATTTTTCATCGATACACAGTTTAAAACGAAAAACAGAATTCATTGATTCAATGGGCGGTTTGATCGACATTAGAAATGGCAAATTACTGCACCGAAAAAATATGTCCGATGTTTACAATACGAAACAATTTATTCCATATATCCCTGGTACTGCTTTTTGGATCACGAAAAATATTTTCGAAAAACTGTCTGGTTTTGATGAAACATTTCATACGTACTGGGAAGACGTTGATGTCAGTTACCGAGCCCATTTGTCTGATATTACAGTGAATCATTCTTTTGATACAATCATTCGTCACAAAATTGGGAAAACGTGTCACAAAGATGATTTTTATACTTATTATCTGTATCAGCGAAATCGAAAAAAATTTATGCAGAAACATGGGTTAACCAGTTTGCGTTTTTGGTTTTTATTTTACAAAGATTTACTGCGTATAAATAAAAACAGATTCAAAACCACATGGAAGATCATCAATGACTAAAAATAAAATATCGAATTTGTTATTTGCGTTCTGGATTTATACGATCATCGTTATTTTGTGGGGCGCCTGGGTCAGGATTTCACATTCTGGCAACGGCTGCGGCGATCACTGGCCTTTGTGCGGCGGCGAATTTATTCCGTCTGCAGCAAATACAAAGACGTGGGTTGAATATTCACATCGAATGATGAGTGGCCTGTATGGTTTAATTGTTTTTTACTGCTATTATGTATTTCGAAAACCCAGCTATTCAAAAACGACAAATCAATTGTCATTGCTGATGTTGCTTTTTATGCTGATCGAAGCCATCGTCGGTGCAGTTTTAGTCAAAGGCAACCTTGTGACTGTGAATGATTCCGTCACTCGTCTTGTGGTCATGAGTCTGCATCAATTAAATTCATTTTTACTGACGGCTGTGACCTATTTATTGGGCCTGTCGATCACAAATAATTTTCAGATTAAATTTAAAAAAATATTTTATTTTTTCTTAGGCATTTGTGTATTAGGCGCTTTTGCTTCATTGTCGACGACATTGTTTCCGTCGATTTCATTAATGGACGGAATTTTAACTGACCTTGATTCGTCGTCACATTTATTTATCAAGCTTCGTGTTCTGCACCCGATCATTGCATTGATCACGGCTATTTCGCTGACTTATTATTATTTGAATCGAAAAAAAACCAGACTTGTTTATGAAATTTATTTTGCTTTGATTATTGGTGTGGTGACACTTGTTTCGCTGTCACCCCTACCACTGAAAATTTCGCATTTGTTGATTGCACATTATCTGTGGGCTCGGATTTTAAAAACTGAATTGGTGTGATTATTTGGAATTAATTTTGGAGGTGACTCTGCAAATTTTAAAATCACAATAAATTTAGCTATTTGCAAAAGTCATCCTACCAAGTCCTACCAGGCTGTAGTGCTTTTTGCCAACTTGCAGGAGCTATTATAATCCATTTTTCTTGCGCAATTTGGCGATGTTCAATTTCTGGATTTACTGGTGGATGACAAACAATCGCAAATTCCGTAGTGCCACTAATTAGGGCGTATTCAAAATCATTATTTGGAACAGAAACAAAAAAAGCTGAATTATCCCCCAAAGAACTTCTCAATTTTTGTAAATTAGGAATAATCTGCCTTTCTGAAAACCACATTGTGCTGGCAATTCTGAGACTGTTTTTAGCTAAAATAATATTTGTTTGGCTTTGAATGCTTTCTTCAACCCAAGCAACTAAATCCAGTCCGCGAGAGGTGACTTGCCAACGATTATTTACTTTTTGTAAGAAGCCATGCTCTTGTGAAATATTTTGAACCTTACGGGCTGTTTTTAAATAATATCTAAAGCGCTGATCAAGTTAACAACTAATGTTTCGAAATCTATATTCTGAAATAATAAGGCCCAATTTCTGGGCATTATTATTTTATTCTTTGTAAATGTTATCAACTTCTGATTCGATGATCAGTATTTTCGATATGGGGATCAGCTTGCAGTGACTGTGTTGGATTTGGTAACCAAATACAGTTTTAAAACGTGCTAATGTAAAAAAATCAATAAAAAAAACCTATTCTGTATTTAAACGTGCAATATTAAATAAAAAAATAGAGGTTTCATTTGAAGAAGTTCAAAATGCCAGTTGGCAGTTATTTAGGACTCAAAATAGAAACCGAATTATCCAGTTTCTTTCAAACAGAACGGACACTATTGAATCGTATTATCGTTTCAGGCTTGCTTGCCGGATCGTGTATACTGATAACATTAGTTGTTTTTTCGACCTGGCACTTTTACCTTTCTTCCATAGTAATTCTCACTGTAAGCATTATTACCATTTATGGCGAGTTTGCTTTGGGCTTTTTCTTTGCTGTCACTCTTGGTTTAGTAGTTGACTACTTTTTTTTTGGTCCATTCGGCAACATGCTAAGCACATCAGAAGCGATAATTCGGTTTCTTTCTTTAATCTTTAATCAATTACTTCTCAGCATCGTCATATCTTCATATCGGAGATTAATTACTCACACTGCTCAGATGAAGCAAGAAGTTATCGATTTGGGAAATAAAAGTCTGCTAGAATTGAAAATTTCCATGGATAAACTCCAGCGATCTTCACAGTACGCACGCAGTCTGATCGAGGCCAGCCTTGATCCTCTGTTAACAATTAGCCCAGATGGTATTATTACCGACGTCAACGAAGGCTCTATAAAGGTAACAGGTGTATCTAGAGATCAGCTCATTGGTGCCGATTTTTCT
>JAYTMM010000093.1:0-1528 GCA_043728555.1 Pseudobdellovibrionaceae bacterium | reverse complement strand
ATCGATGAATTTTTGGCCGAAAGATATCTGCTGAAATTAATTTATGAAGATTTAGGATATCATGTTTTGACTTTAGAAAGTTTAACCAGCCACGGATTTTTAAAAATCAACGACCGTGTAACAATTGGTGGTTTCGAAGAAGGTCTACATACATTTTTTATTTTAAATCAAATCACGAATAATGAATTTATTTGGACCAAAGATATTACAGATATTCATTTGATGGGTGTTAGCATGTCGGGTGCAGGTCTATTTTTAACAACATATTTAGACGAACAGTCTGAACATAAAATAAAATCTGTTCAGGCTTTTTGTCCGTTGATCAATTTACAAAAAACGTTTGAATATCATTCGCGGCCCGGTTTTTTTTCGGCCTATTTTGATTTGTGGAACAGTCGCAGATTGAAAGCACTGTATGAAAAAAATCCAGCGCTTGGTGAAATTAATTTATGGCCGATGATTCTTGATTTAAAGCCTCGATTCACGCCCGCAGCTTTTGATTGGATCAATAAAAAAGAACCCAAACCAATTCTGGATCTAAAAACATTTCAAAATCATTTTCCGAAAATTAAATTTTCGCCAGAAATTATTTCGCACATCGAAAACTCAAAAAACCTATACGAATTAAATAATTTTTGGCCCATTTTTAAAAATGAAAAAACACCGATCCAAATTTATGTGACTCCGAACGATCCTGCTGTGGTTAATTATTTAAACACTGATCTGATTCAAAACGGTCGTCAGCCTGGACTATTTTCAAAAACAAAAATCACAGAATTAAATGGTGTTCACTGTGCATTGGCCAGCGAATATCAGTGGCCCTTTTTAATTGAAATGGTTAAGCGGGGATTTCAAGAACGCTAGTTCCTATCCGGATGCCGGATTGATTCGATAGCCTCGCGATTCTAAAATCAAGTACACTGTGTTTTCTATTTTGCACTCAGTCTTTGTATGAATCAAAGATCAGAAGTTATGACCGAATTTTTAAATTTAAAAAATGAATTGAACGAATCAAATAAATTTGCGAATCAACAGACGCGATTGTTTTTTGAAATTGAAGAAGCTGCTTCGGGGCAGCAGGTTTTGTTTACGAAACTGTCGGTTGATCAGAAGTTTAGAGTTTGTTCGAGAGCTATTAACTCTATTTAGGTAATTGACTGCAAATATGAAAAATTAAGTCAATTTAGCTTAGATTTATTATTATTTTACGAAGTAAACAAAATAATAATAAAATTATCGTTTAATGATTATTTTTATGTAGAATTTAACAAATTACTTGGTTTTAAGTAATTCAAAAAGATCCCTCATTTCTTTGGCAACTTCTTTTAGATCTAATGGTTCACGGATTTCGTTAAATAATGTGCATCGATCAGTCAGATTTAAAGCTATCGATAAATACGTATCTGTCATTTGTAATTTAATTTCACCACCCCAATCGTAAAACAGTGTAATAGCGCCAGACAGTGTTTCTGATCGTTCATTGTTGTAAGCTAAAAGCTTTTTATCACTCACTTGAATGTATTCAGTT
>JAYTMM010000092.1:0-5907 GCA_043728555.1 Pseudobdellovibrionaceae bacterium | reverse complement strand
GCTGATGCCGAAATCCAAATATAATTATTTCTGACATCGGATTCTGTGCAATTCACATCGGTGAAACCGGGTGACCAAGAACCTGAATTTAGATGTTCGATGGACCCGTAAAATTCATGGCGCGGAATATGTGTGTGGCCGTAGACAATGCGATTCACGCCGGATATCGATGCTTGTTTGGCGAATAAATTTTCATCGGGCTCTTTGTAACTGCTGACCAGCGACGTCACAGATCGCGCATAAAAAATAAAAAACGGCATCAGCAACATCGGTGGCAAAAATATCCAGTAAAAAGAGAAACTAAAAATATTTTTTAATGAATACATGATGAAAAAAATAAGGGCCAGGCCTGCAACAAATAAAAACAAGCGATCAAGCCATAATTCTTTGGCGATTAAAAGCGGATTTTGAACAGCCGGTGTTGGAAATAATTCTTGCAGCTCGCGAACAATTTGTGGTGTAGCGTTTGATTTAATTGCTGCAGCATTGACGATAGATTCCATACCGTTTTTTGGTTTGAAAGCCTCTGAAAAACGATCGCGCGTGACATGATACATAGTTGCAACCGAACCCCAGAGCCATGTCCAAATAATTAAGGGCTGTGTGCGCATTAAATATTTAAAGAAAAATTTTAAATAATCAGCCATCGACATTATATAATTTGTTTCAACGTGGGGATTAAACAACCCCATGCCGTTCATAATGTACCTGCAAGCGACATTTCCGAATGGTAAACGAATGGCCAGTTCATTGTAATCAATTAAAAACGGATTCAGGGGGTTTTCGCACAGACAATAGGGATCTTGTTGATGTCCGTGTTCAATCAAAGTGTCGCTGTTGCTGATATAAAACCAGCTGACAAAGCGGATTCGTTTTTCATCCATTAAATTTAAATGCAAAGTTTCAATGAATTTTTTTTGTACTTTTTCAAAGTGTAATTCAACGTCGTGATTGCCGGGAATAACGACGATTGAATTGCCGTTTTCGACAAATTTTTTCAAGGCATCAATAAATTCCGCATGTTCTTCTAAAATAACCGATAATTTAAATAGAGATCGCTCTTCTTTTGGAAATAATCCACGGCGAGTTTCAATCCAGTGCAATTTGTAAATTGGATTTTCAGGCAATGCCATAACGCTATCGAAATCAAAAATATCGCCATTTAAAATAAGTTCAGTCGCTGCGCCGTTCGATTTTTTTTGTATTTCGTCCAGAAACTCAACTAATGCAGCGTCAATGAAAAATTCTTTAGTTTTAAATTTTTTCCATAATTTGTTTCGGATCTTGTATTTGGGGCGCGACGGCTCTGCATCGCTTAAATGAAGATCACTAATTATGGCTGTATTTAAACTCATCAATGACATTGTTCACGAAATCAATTATTTTGTACAGTATGAATATTTCGACGGCGCTTAAAAATTTAAAAACTCCAATTGTTATCGTGGGTCTAGGTAAAAGCGGATTTTCTGCATTGAACTTTTTGATTAAATCTGGTTTTGATAAATCAACAGTTCTGACCTTTGACGAAAAAAGCGAAGCTGATTTAAAATCATGGAACGATTTCGAAAAAATTCAGATAGGAACATTAGTTATTTCGCCGGGTGTGCCGCCGCAGTCATTCCCATTACAAAATTTGCTACAGCAGGGCTGGCAACTGACATCTGAAATCAATTTAGCAACAACAGTTTTAACCGATGAAGTTGTTATCGGCATTACCGGTTCCGTCGGCAAAAGCACAGTGACCAGTTTGCTGGGCGCAGCAGCACTCACAGAAGATCCAAATGCCTTTGTCGGTGGAAATCTAGGGATTGCTTTTTGTGAATATGCCATTTCAATTTTAGACTGCAAACCAAAAGCTAAAATTATTATTTTAGAACTTTCTAGTTATCAATTAGAAAATTGTAAAAATCTAAAACTGGACTATTCAGCCATTACATATTTGTCAGCGAATCATTTGGAACGATATTCAACATTAGATGAATATTATTTAACAAAGTGTCAGATTGGTGAAATGACGAAAAATCTGTGCGTTTTAAATTCAGCATCTGCTGATTTAATGAAATACAGAAATAAAATTTCTGGGCAAGTCGTTGAAACAAAAATATCGGAACAACAGATTAATTTGATCGGGAAACACAATCTGGAAAATTATTTTGTTGCCCATGCGATAGCTAGCGCTTGTGGTTGGTCCGAATCGGCGATTCAAGCGATGCAAAATTTTTCAGGTCTTCAGCATCGGCTTGAAAAAGTAGGCGCATTTAAAGGTGTGACATATATCAACGATAGTAAAGCCACCGCAATGGATTCTGTTTTGGTCGCTGTGCAAGCGGCACTTGAAGACTTGGCTGCAGAAAAAAAATTATTTTTATTATTAGGCGGTAAAGATAAAAATTTACCTTGGGAACAATTAAATACTTTAAACAATCAAAAAAATATCGAGTTTATTTTTTTCGGTCAATGTGCAGCTGTTGCAAAAGCAAAGTCGAATTTATCGGGCTTAATTTTTGAAACATTATTTAGCGCTGTTGATTATGCAAATCAAAATGCAAAATCAAGTGATGTGGTTTTGTTAAGCCCTGGCGGAACAAGTTTAGATGAATTTAAAAATTTTGAACATCGCGGAAACGAATTTAAAAATCAGGTTGTTAAATATTATTCAGAAAAATGAGCGATATAGTTTTTTGCAGGTTCTGCATAAATCACCTGTGAAAATGTGCGGTCCGTATTTTGATCTTGCAAAATAATTTCTTGCAGGCCAATAGGCAAATTATAAATAATAAAACCTCCGCCAGTGACTGGCGTTGGCGTTACAGCACCCTTTTCATTAAAATAAACAATCTGTTTGCGGTCAAAATTTTCAGCTGTTAAATGTAAATCGAAATTTCCTGACGGAGCAAAAGCCACCAGAATGGCCGTTTCATCAGTCGTTGGAATTTGTTTTTGAATTCGGATTTGATCCAAAAACGCATCTTGAATTAATGGCAGATGCAGGTGATCTTTTTTAGAATTTTGCAAATATGTAAATGGCAGGTAACCGTTTGAAACAGGGCGGACTGAAATTTCTTGTAGACCTTGCGCAGCAGATGTTCTGTAGCGACCCATGCCGTCGACAACGCTAAAAATGTCTTCGTGCCCAGGCAATATCAAATCAGCGTCTTGTTCTTGACCAGTGAAAGCGTCGAAAGCCCGAACAACGATTGATTGTGTTTGAACCGTAGTTAATATTTCTTGATAAGAAACAATATTTTCTTCAACAAAATAAAGCTGGCTGCCCAGATGACGGTCTTTGATAAAACCAGAAATTTGATAGCGACCGCTATTCAAGCCCGGTATCACAAAAAAGCCATTCGCGCTGGTCACAGTTTGTTCGGTTTGCGGAATTAAAAATTGATCTAAATAATAGGGTTCAATTCCAGCCTGATTTTCGATAACGACTTGGGCGCCAGCGACAGGTTTTCCGTCTTGCATAATTCGGCCGATGATTAATCCTGAATTTGGAATATATTGAATTTGTAATTTTTCAGACAAATAATTTTTTAAACCATCAACCCATTTTTGTGAAAATAACAAAGTTTCTGATTGGTCTTTCACAGTTCTGAAGCTTAATGTGGCTATATTTTTTTTTGTGTGATCTTCAACAAGCCCGATGGTTGACGAAAGGCTCGCGACATTGGGATAGGTATCAGTTGTTTTTTTTAGAGAATAATTTCCTGAATACAAACTGGCAGCTAAATTTGTTTCGACAATTTTTCGATCGTCAACATTTCGGGCGTTCATTCCAATGGCCGATGGTTGTCCGACTTTAAGTAATGGGCCAGAAAAAAATAATCCTGAACGCTTTAGGCCGAATAATTTTTGGCGATCTTCACCGATGATGATTCCCATTCGATCTTTGATTTCTGCAACCAGTTCACCTTCAAATGAACCCACCAGAATTTGGTACATTCCGGCCTTTAAATCAACTTCACCCAGTTCAAAAGATTGCCCTTCGAAAACGCGTCGCAAGCTAACGATGTGGTCAACAATACCCACGCCCTCGGTCAGTTCAAAATTACCACGAATAGTAGCGGCCTGAGATTTATTTTGTGAAAATTGAGGTGCTGTTTGCACAGAAATATTGAGTTTCGATAACAAAGTTGAATCCGTTTTTGCAACAGCGATTTGTTCTAATTTTTTTTCTGTTTCAACAAGCAATTCTTTTTGGTCGATGACAAGCTCTGCAGTTTTTAAAATTTCTTTTGCGTGAACAATATCATTTGTGTTTAGGACTAAGTTTGTTGTTGCGACTTCATCTGACGTGGCTGCAGGTGTTGTAATTTGTAAAACTTTTTGTGATTGGCGAAAAACATCATAAGCAGGTGATTTGCGTTCTTGTGTGATGGTCATTGATTTTACAATATACACTGTTCCCGAAGTTTCAATTTTCGGTGAATACAGAAGTGCTATTGGTAAAATTAACGCCAGTAAATAAACCATCAGTCTTAATGGTACTTAGAAAGGATTGTCTCCGTCAAACTTCTGTTGTTTTTCGAGACTATAGTTATGGGCTTTTTTAATTAATTTCGCACGTTTCTGACTAAGACCTTCGTCCAGTCCAGTGTTCACGTAGGTTTTAGTTTCTGTTTCGAAACTTTGTCGGATGACTTGGACATTAATTTCATACGGTCTGCGTGCACCCAAAATAACTACGGATGTAAAAAATCGTACAGGTACTTTTTGGTCAGATTCAACAGTTTTAAACTGGTTATCGTGATATTCAGAAACCAATTCTCGACCATTCAAGCTGACATATCTGGGTTTGCCGATCACTGCCGTGATGGCTTTTCTGGATTCGGGGATTTGTAAATTCGAATCCGAAATAAAATAGCCTTGAGTTTGACAGCCCAAAGCAAAAAAGTAAAAAAGCAAAAAAATAATTTTTTTAAACACAGAAATTTTTTACTTTACGGCTTAGCCTGCGATTTATTCCAATCGGCCATAAACATTTCAATTCCTTTTGTTGTTAATGGGTGCCCCGTCATTTGTTGCATGACTTTGTATGGAATTGTCGCGATGTCAGCACCCAGAAGGGCCGCTTGCTGAATATGCATTGGGCTTCTGACCGAGGCGACCAGAACTTCAGATTTAAAATCATAATTTTGATACATTTGTACAATATCCGAAATCAACATCATACCATCCGTTCCGACATCATCTAATCGGCCAACGAATGGCGAAACCATTGTGGCGCCAGCTTTTGCGGCCAATAATGCTTGAGTCACTGAAAATACCAATGTCACATTTGTTTTAATTCCAAGGCTTGTGAATTTTTTAACGGCGATCATGCCCTCTTCGCACATTGGGACTTTGACGACAACGTTTGAAGCAATTTTTGCAAGCTCTTGGCCTTCGGAAATCATTTTTGCAGATTCTAACGAAATAACTTCGGCAGAAACTGGTCCGTCCGTTAATTTACAAATTTCTTTAATGACTTCATGAAATGGTCGGCCAGATTTTGCAATCAATGAAGGGTTTGTTGTGACCCCGTCAACCCAACCGCGATCGTTGGCCATTTTAATTTCTTGAACGTCTGCTGTGTCGATAAAAAATTTCATATTAAATCCTTTAAAAAATTATTTTAAATTAAGATCTGCCATAGAATAAAAGCCTTGTTTCTTTTTAACAAGGAAAGTTGCAGCTTTTAATGCGCCTTGCGCAAAAACAGATCTGTTTAAAGCTATGTGTTCAAACGTTAAAATTTCACTGGCAGATTTCGCCGTAATTTTATGAACGCCAAAGACGTCAGGCAAACGATACCCTACCGGAGTTTTTAATTTCTTACGCAGAATTTTTTCAAGATCCTGTTGCAATGTGATCGCTGTTCCACTGGGGTTGTCTTTTTTCTGTAAATGGTGTGTTTCTTCAATT
>JAYTMM010000091.1:0-2797 GCA_043728555.1 Pseudobdellovibrionaceae bacterium | reverse complement strand
GCGCAGGGCTTGGTAAAGTTTGGGGCTACAATATCGATACAAATAGCGGAGCACTATCACTTGTTAATAACTGGGCCACAAACGATGGCCCGAATGACGTTCGTATTTTAGGTAGCGGATTATTTGTTTTTACAGCCAACACCGAAAGTAACACCATCACAATTTTATCTCGTGATTTAGCAACAGGTAATTTAAATCCAGGATCACCGTCGTCATTTACGATTGGCAATTCACCAGGCGTCATGGGAATTACTTTTTAATGAAATTTGTGTTATGTAAATTTATTTTTTTAATTTCCATCTGGCCGTGCCTGAGTTTTTCAGCCGAATCAAAATCATCTGGCCATAAACTGTTATTGCTGGATGCAAACGCTTTGTTTGGCTGGGGTTCATCAAAAATTGCAACAGACACCAGTATTCCGTCAATTGGATCATTTAATTTAGGTTTAAATGTAGGCGCAAATATTAAAAAATTCAGTTTAGGTGCATCATATGATTACAGAATTTTAACACAATATTCTTCGATTGATCCAACGGTTGGCAATCGTCGCGGTAATTTAATTACACCGCTTTCAGTTTTTGTACGTTTAAATTTTGAGAAAATTCGTTTTGGCTTATCACTAGTTACTTCGGGTACTTATGAAATGACTGATAAAACATCCACGGGTCAAAGCTTATCATATTTAAATCCAAGTGGTTTTCGTTTTGAAATTATTCTGAAAAAATTTCCACGCGCAACACCAATGTTTTTCTATGAAACCATCGGTTTTTCAACAAAATCAGTCGATGGTTTTCAATCTGCGCTTTCAGATAAATTAACTTATACAAGTTTTGGAGTCGGAGCAAAATATGAATTTTAATTTGAGACATACTTCAATTGTTTTTTCATTTATTTTTTTTTGCATCGTTTTTTTTAATACCAGCTGCGGTCAAAAAAACGGCCCGTCAAATTCAGGTACAACAAATACATATAATTTTGTCTATATCGGAAGCCTTGGCAGCAGCACACTGAATTCATATTATCTGAATTCAGTCGGAACACTTATTTTGGCTTCAAATACAATTTCAACAGGCAGTGGAACATCGAATATCAGTGACATTGATTTTTCAAAAAACGGCAAAGTTCTGTACGCCGCAAATCGAGCTTCAAATAACGTATCTTGGTATGACATAAATCCAATGACTGCCGCAAACCCAGGTGCAATTAATTTTTCGTCGTTAACATATTCAGGCTCTGGCGCATCCAGCGTCGCAGTTCATTCTAGCGGTAATTTTTTATATTTATCAGATTCAACAGCGGTTTCAAATAATATAACTGCGTTTAGTGTCAACTCCGCTACAGGAGTTATTGATTCAGCCAGCATTTTAAATTACACCGCACGAACGAATCCAACGCAAATGGCCTTTGATTATTCGGGTACATATTTGTTTGTTGTGAATCGCGGAACTTCCGATATTTCGTCATATTCTGTGGCGGCCAACGGAATTTTAACGTCGATCGCGCTGAGCACTGCCACCGGCACAAACCCCGAAGACATCGCCGTACATCCTTCGCAACGATTTATTTATACACTCTGTGTTGGTGCAAATAAAATTTATTTATATTCAGCAGCAACAGGAACACCAACAGCATTATCAACGCCCTTCGTAAGCACAGGCAACGGACCTAAAAAAATTATGATTACTCCGAATGGAAAATTTATGTACGTCACAAATTTTACTGACAACACGATCAGCGTTTACATGGTGGATTCAACAACTGGATTATTATCGACGGCAGCTGGTTCACCAGTGGCCGGCCCCGCCAGCGCCGGAGTTTACGCGATGGATATCACAAACGACAGCAAATATATGATCGTCACAGGTGATACAGATTCAAAAGCATACGTGTATTCAATTGATGCGAATACTGGTTTATTAACACAAGTTGGTTCTGGTATTGATCTGACAGGTTCGAACCCAAGATCTGTAAAAATACTTCCGTTGACCGCTGTCGAATAATAATAATTTTATAAGTTATTTTTTTTCTAAAATGTTTTTCTTTTTTTTCATTTGACGTAAATGCCAAATATACATTCGTTCGACTTTGCCGCGAGCCCATTCTGTACGACGTAAAAAAGTCAGACTGGATTTAATACTTGGATTTTCGTTAAAACATTTAATTCGAATGGCCAAACCCAGTTCTTCCCAGCCTAATTCATTCACCATTTCAGTCAGCATTTTTTCTAAAGTGACGCCATGAAGTGGATCGTTACTTTTTTTGCTGGTTTGTTTCGGCGCTGGTTTTTTTTCTGTATTTTCGGCTTCATCATCGATAAATTTTTCGTCGTCAGCCATTTTTATTTGTCCAATCTTGAAATCAAAATTTTGTCGCGGTCTGTGACCAAATTAATCACTTGGCCTTCGCGTCCGGCTCGCGCAGTGCGACCCACGCGGTGCAGATAATTTTCGATTTGTTGTGGCAAATGATAATTTATCACACGGTCAATATGATCCACATCAAGTCCGCGCGATGCCAGATCTGTTGAAATTAATAATTTAACTTTACCCTCACGAAATAATTTTAAATTCGCTCGGCGTTCGACTTTGTCCATTTCGCCGCGATAACACAAACATTCAAAGCCGCTTTTTTTCATCAGTTCGAATAAAATATCACACTGGGTGCGCGTGTTGACAAAAATTAATGTGCTGCCGTCGTTTTTTTCATTCAGAATTTTTTCCATCAACGGGTAACGTTTTCCTTCGGGCACCATTAAATTTTTCGTCGATAATGTTTTTACTGTTTGTACTGTGTTTCT
>JAYTMM010000090.1:0-2989 GCA_043728555.1 Pseudobdellovibrionaceae bacterium | reverse complement strand
GCTGAATGGCTTTTCAACGAAGACATCTGGCCTCGTTTTTGGCGATTTAACATTAAATCAAAGATTGAAATTTCAATTCAAAAAACTGAACATAGATTTCAAGATTAATTCCGGATCAGCAAATAGTATCAACATTTTTGATGATGCGATTTACAGTGACGGCTTGTTATTAGAACTGTCTAAACATTTTAAAAAATATCTGGATAAAAAAATAATTGTAGAAACAACATTAAATTCATCGATTATTCACGCAAATATTCAAATACAAAATCAAATTATAAATACCAGCGCTTCTGAATCAATTCAAATTTCACAAGATAATATTTTCTCGGTGGATTTAAGGCTTCCTGAAACCATCTATCCTGAAAAAAATTATCAAGTCGCAGCACCGTCGTTATATTTTCAAAAAGTTGAATCATGGCCTGATTTAATTAAAGCGCAAAGTTTATTGGCGCGCGATTTTACAATCAAAGCGGTTTTATTTTGGCAGACTTTATTGCCAAAATCGTTGATGACTCTATTATTTAACAACCCTCGATTGACTTCGAAAGCGAATCAAATCGGCAAAAAATGCAGAATACATCACACCGCCATATTAGAATCTTGTGTGATCGGTGACAATGTTGAAATCGGTGCGTACTGCTATTTGCGAGCTGCTGTTGTTGGCTCAAACGCCACAGTTCGTGAAAAATCATCGATTAAATTATCTGTCATCGGCACTGGCGCCTACATTTTACCGACGGATATTTTTAATTGTTACATTGGTCCGAATGTGACAATCACAACCTCAATTTTATTTCATTGTGTCATCGCCGAATCCACATTTGTTGGTGGCGGTGTTGGGTTTGCCGATTTAAATGCAACAAAATCAAATATCCAAATAACAAATTCTGGAAAATCATCGGATTCAGAACAACTGTTTTTAGGTAGTTGCGTGGCCGAACACTGCTTTATCGGCGCCGGTTTATTATTTCAAGTCGGAACGCTTGTTCCTCATCACACAACAATATTAAATCATTCAATGATATCAAAAAAAGATTTTACTGCTGATAAAATTTATATTTCAAAAAATGCAAAACTGACGCAAATTCCAAAAAGTTTTTTATCAGAACAGGTCGACAAATAATGTTTTTAAATCAATTGCCGACAAGTTCAGATTTAGCGCTTTGTCATCAGGATGCAAAAATATCCTATCTTGAATTACATCAATTCATTCGACAGAAAATAATTCAGCTTGAATTTATAAAACCACGTGATGTCGTTTGGATTGATTGTAAAAATAATATCAATACAATAATTTTGTTTTTTGCTCTTTGGCAAAAAGAAGCTTGTGTAGTGCCGATTGATTCTGAACTGGGTCAGATCGAAAAAAAATATTTATACCAAGAAATTCCGCCGCAACATGTACTTTGTGAAAATCAGAATGATGAATTTTTAAATAATTTAAAAACAGATGCTACACAAAATAATGACATCCTTGATGCCGCATTAGTTCAATTAAGCTCTGGCAGTACAGGCTTGCCAAAAATAATTTTAATAAGTCCGCAAGCACTGGTTTTTCGAGCAATATCAAATCGCGATCATTTACAAATATCTGCAGCGGATAAAACACTTTGCAGTGTTCCTCTGAGCCATTCGCACGGCTTGGATTGTTTAACCCTGCCTACGCTGTTTGCCGGCGGAACAGTTTATTTAACAGATCCAAAGACGTCATTTCCGTATCGAATTTTAGATTGGATTGAAAAACATAACATTACATTTTTTAGTTCATTACCACAAATGTATGATTTTTTTAATCAGGCTGCCGCACAAAAAAAATATAACCTGTCGTCAATGCGCCATGCTTTTTGCGGCAGCGCTGCTTTGGCTGAAAACACAGCTATTGATTTTTATAAAAATTTTAATTTGCCACTGAAACAGGGTTATGGCTTGGCTGAAATTGGTGTCATCTGTGTGAATTTGAAAACATCAGAAAAAAAATATCATTCCATCGGCGAACCCATCCCCGGAATTGAATGGCACTTGGCCGATGATGGTGAATTATGTGTCAAATCTGATTCATTGTTTTCGGGTTATTATAAAAACTCACAAGCAACGGCTGAACGAATGAATGGAAAATTTTTGAAAACAGAAGATTTAATTTCAATTGATGATGATGGATTTTTCTATGTCACAGGCCGGAAAAATGATGTCATCAACGTCATGGGGCAAAAACTTTACCCCAAAGAAATCGAACAGTTCATTTTAAATTTTAAAGAAATAGCAGAATCCTGCGTCACAAGCAGATCTGATGAAAAACGTGGCCAAATTCCTGTTTTGCACTTAATCGCTAAAAATCGTGACTTGAATAAAATTAATTTCGAGAAAAAAATAATCTCAGAATTTTCGCAGCAATTCGAAGACTTTAAAATACCACGAACATTTGTGTGGCATGACGCATTTCCCAAAAGCCCGCTGGGTAAAATACTGAAGTCTAAATTATGAGTTTTTTAATAGTTATCGAAAAAACACAATTATCGACTGCAGTTCGTCTTGCTGATTTAGAAAAGCGAATGTGCCCTTACAACTTAGATATTCAGGTTGAAAATTTGAATTCAAAAATTAAATTGTATTATAATCATTTTTCGGAATTTAAAAATTCTGTATTCAAAACTCCAGCCGGACATAAAAATGAAATCAACAGTGCCTGGGCAGAAATACAATTAAATACGGATCAAGGAATTCAAATCACCACAGACCCCATGGGACAATGTCCGATTTGGTTCGCAGAAACAGCTTCGTATATTCTGATTTCACCTGAACAAAAAACATTTTCGTCAGTTGTAGACTTTGAGTATAAATATAAACCGAATACCTATTATTTAAATATTTTTAAACGCTCAAATCAAGAAACTGATTTTTTAAATATTCAAAGATTAAAACCTGGATCTGTGTTGACCTATGACAGTACTTTGCAATTCATAGAAAAAAAATTACCGTGGGAAAGTTT
>JAYTMM010000089.1:0-10611 GCA_043728555.1 Pseudobdellovibrionaceae bacterium | reverse complement strand
TAAATGTTTATTATTATAATTAAATTGCATCAAATTATAAGCATAGTTGGGGTCTAGTTTTTAAATTTTAGCCAGAAAAATACGCACTCTAGACTATAGAAAGAATAACCATTCTGCCGATAAATAACTAAAGGGAGCCCTATGAAAAGCTCAAATTTAGTTATCGCTGTTGTCTTTTTGCTACTTCAATTTGGATGTGCTACGGCACCATTCCCATATTTCGATTCATCACTAAATGATCACAATAGAGCTCCATCATCGATTGGAACGCCTGTAGAATTGACACATTCAGATGCAACTTCGGAAGCAGAGCAAAAAACTAAATTGGATACTTATTTTTTAAAAGGCGAAATGGATTCTTTAGAAGGTCGCGCGGAAAGCGCGATTGAAAATTTTAAATCTGCAGTTCAATTGGATCCTGAATCAGAAGTTTTACCATATCGCTTGGCCGTTGAATATTATCGCAAAGGTCAAGTTCGTGACGCTGTTTACTGGGCTGAAAAATCTTTGGCGAAAAATCCAGATAAGCGTGAAACTATTTTATTCGTAGCGGGTTTGTTGTCAGCGCAAAAAAATTTCGATCGCGCAGAAACTTTATATAAAAACTTAATTCACAAATCCAAAAATGATCCTGAAGCTCATCTTTATTTAGCAGCGTTGTATTCAGAGAAAAAAGACTATCCAAACGCAGTTAAACATTTTTCGCAATTAGTAACGCAGAAAAATTTTGAACAACGTCATTTGGCGTATTATTATCGCGCACGTGTTCATATTGAATCTGGTTTAGCGGCAGCTTTACCGAAAGCTAAAAAAGATTTAATGGATTGTTTAAATATAAAACCAGATTTTTTTGATGCTTTGCAAGTATTGGGACGCTTGATAGAAAAAACGGATGGCAAAGAAGCCTCGTTTCAATTTTACGCTAAATATCAAAAACAACATGGTCCGTCTCCACGAATCGCTGAGATTTTATCACAGTATTACATTGAAAAAGGTGATTACGATAAAGCGTACAGTCAGCTTGAAATTTTAGAATCAACAACAGATGATCAAATTCAAATAAAATTGAAAATGTCATTAATCCTTATCGATAAAAAAATGTATGATTTAGCATTGAATAAATTAGTTGAATTGCACCAAATGGTTCCGGAATCAGACAAGGTTAAATTTTATTTAGGCGCCGTATATCAAGAAACTAAAAAAATTGACAAAGCAGTTGAAACTTTTTTAGAAATTCAACCAGCCAGCAATCATTATGAAGATTCGCGCATTCAAACTGCGATGTTGTTGAAAAACACGGGTAAACCAGAGCAAGCATTTGCAGTAATGAAAGAATCGCTGTCTAAAAAATCTGAGAACGTACAAAGTTATTTTGTGATTTCGCAAATTTTAGAAGAACAAAAAAAATATGACGAAGCTATTTCATATTTAAAATCCGCAGATGTGAAATTTCCTAAAAATTCACAAGTTAACTACTTCTTAGGAACATTGTTTGATCGAAAAAATGATAAAGAAAATATGCTGACTCACATGAACAAAGTGATTGAAATTGATTCTGATCATGTTCAAGCTTTAAATTATGTGGCCTACTCATTGGCTGAAATGAAAAAAGACTTACCTCGCGCCGAAGAATTGGCTTTAAAAGCTGTCCAGCTGGATAAATCCGATGCTTTTATCAAAGATACACTGGGCTGGGTTTATTATCAAAAAGGTGATTTTGATAAAGCCGTTCAAATCTTAGAAAAAGCCCACAAAGAATTGCCAGACGTTGGAATTATTGCTGATCACTTAGGTGATGCGTATTTAAAATTAAAACAAAATAATAAAGCGATGCAGACTTTTCAAAAAGCATTGGATCTTGAAAATGATTCAGCAAAAAAGAAGCTGATTGAAAATAAAATGGTTGAAATGAAAAATTCTGAAAATAATCGCAAACCAGCAAACGAATAGAGCTTAAATAAGTTTTTTAAGATCTGAAAATTTCAAAAACACATGAGCAGCTATAATGCCTAAAACAATTCTGTAGTCTTCAGTTAGTGGCAGAGTTGAAATTGAAATTAAAAAAACAATCAGTGTTGTGTATAAAAAAATAATTTTTTGTTTTTTTATTTCGGCGATGCAATTCGAATATAACTCAAAAACTGTGTCATCGGATTTTGAGTAGGCATAAACGAATACAGAAAACAAAGTCAGCCAGAAGCAAACACCGAAGCTAAGTAAGCTGTACATAATAATAAAAACAAAATGACTTTCTTTGGCATAAATTGATATAAACGAATTTACAGCGCCCCACAAAAAATAAGTCGGCACCAAAGATAAAAATAAAACAGTGTATTTAATTTGATTTTTTAAAGTGAATTCTTTTTGCCATAACAGTATAGCTAATTGCATCCATGAAAACAAAGCTAACAAAGCTCCGCCCGGTATTTCTGAAAAAATCAGTAATCCAAAACAAATTACATATAAAATTAAATGTTTTAATTTCAAGGTTGCCATCAGTTGATATTTTAGACCTATAATACACATATGATAAAGAATCTTTTTTTAATTTGTATTGGTTTTTTAATGTTTTCGTGTCAAATAGCGCCAACAACGTCTGTTGATGCGAAATCGGCGATTTGGAATTTGGATACAAAGGCACAAATCACAGACAAAACGAATCAAACCACGAACAATGTTAATATCGATATTTTTTTGAAAAAAAATGAAATGATTCGCATGGAAGTGACTGCCGTTTTGGGTTACGAGGTCGGAAGCCTTCTGATGACTCGTTCAGGTTTGCAATATGCTGTGCATCCACAGAAATTGTTTATTCAGGGGCCGCTGGCAGGACGAACATTGAAGCCTTTGTTCAAGCAAGAAATTGATCCTGTGATTTTGTGGTCACTGATTCATAATCAAAGTTTAAAATTACGAGGGTTTCAATGTTCTACCGCCGCAACGTTGGTTGAAATTTGTAAAAATAATTTAGCCACAGTTGAAATCGAACAGCGTGGTGAAATTGGTTCTGACGGTCAATCAACTGATGGTCAAAAAAAAGTGACTCTTGAAAATAACAATATCAAGATGGTGTGGATTTTTAAATCAATTCAGATGGCTGCAAAAGCATCTCAAAACGAGACCTTCGTCTTGGTTAAACCCAAAGAATACAAACTGATCACTATAAAATAAAATTAATTTTTAACCTGATTGATTAGGTGCATAATCTAAGATGTAAGATACTTCCCTTTTTCAAGGAGAAAACCATGTCTTCATCTTCGGGCGCAAATTCAATGTCGAACAACTTCCGGCAAATCGTCGAAAAAACACAAAGCGCACAAGCGTCGCCGGTGGCTCATTGGAGCGGAACTTTTTTTGAATATTTGGACCTTATTAAAAAATATCCAAAGGTCACAAGAAACGCGTATCAACGTATGTTCGATATGATTATCGCAGCGGGCACCGAAGAATATATTGATTTTAAAAAACAAGTGATCAGATATAAATTTTTCGATGATCTGCCAAACAATGGCAAAGACGCTGTTTTCGGTCTTGATGTACAGTTGATGAAATTAGTAAACGTTTTAAAAGCTGCCTCATTGGGCTACGGCACAGAAAAACGTGTTATTTTATTACATGGTCCTGTGGGTTCGGCGAAATCAACAATTTGTCGAATGTTAAAAAAAGGCCTTGAAGCCTATTCAAAAACTGAACAAGGTGCACTTTTTACTTTTGAATGGATCGATGAATCTGGAAAATTAGACGGACTTTTTGGAAAAGACGTTCGTGTTTATCAAAGCCCGATGAATGAAGAACCGCTGTTGTTAATTCCAGATGAAATGCGACAGGCCATAACCGAAGATTTAAATCGCGGTCAAGACGGCGATTACAGAATAAAAATTAATGGTGAATTGTGTCCGCCATCACGTTTTATTTTTAAAAATTTAATGGAAAAATACAATAATGATGTGATGAAGGTTTTATCGCACGTGCGTGTGAAAAAAATGTATATCTCGGAAGCTGACCGCATTGGTATCGGAACTTTTCAGCCCAAAGATGAAAAAAATCAAGACTCGACAGAATTAACGGGCGACATTAATTATCGAAAAATTGCTGAATACGGTTCTGATTCTGATCCGCGTGCCTTTAATTTTGATGGTGAATTCAACGTCGCAAATCGCGGGATGATTGAATTCGTCGAAGTTTTAAAATTAGATGTCGCTTTTTTGTATGATTTATTAGGAGCTTCGCAAGAACATCGAATCAAGCCGAAAAAATTTGCTCAGACATATATTGATGAAGTCATTATTGGGCATACGAACGAGCCCGAATACCGAAGGCTTCAAGATAATGAATTCATGGAAGCACTTCGTGATCGTACGGTGAAAATTGATATTCCGTATATCACAAGGCTTAAGCAAGAAGTTAACATTTATAAAAAAGATTATAATTCACAAAAATTGCGTGGGATTTCAATTGCGCCGCATACGATTGAAACGGCAGCAATGTGGGCGATCTTAACAAGATTAGAAAAACCTAAAAAAGCAAACCTGACGCGCTTGCAAAAATTAAAATTATATAACGGAAAAACTCTGGCGAATTTCACCGAAGACAACGTCAAAGAACTTCGTAAAGAAACAACACGGGAAGGTCTTGATGGAATTTCTCCGCGGTATATTCAAGATAAACTATCGAATGCGTTGGTGTTGGCTCAGCAAATGAATAAAGGTTCTGTGAATCCATTCATGGTCATGAATGAGCTTGAAAGTGGATTAAAACACCACTCGTTAATCGGAAATGAAGAATTAAAACAGGAATATAAAGAATTATTAAGTGTCGTAAAGCAAGAGTACGAAGAAACAATTAAATCCGAAGTACAACGCGCCATCAGCGCCGACGAAGGAGCGTTGCAAAGGCTATGCGGAAACTACATTGATAATCTAAAAGCATACACTCAACGTGAAAAAGTTCGCAATCAATTCACGGGCGGTGATGATGAACCAGATGAAAGATTAATGCGCGCAATCGAAGAAAAAATTGAAATTCCAGAATCGCGCAAAGATGATTTTAGACGCGAAGTCATGAATTACATTGGCGCCCTTTCATTGGATGGTAAAAAATTTAATTATAAAATGAACGAGCGTCTGCACAAGGCCTTAGAATTAAAATTATTCGAAGATCAAAAAGACAGTATAAAATTAACGTCGCTTGTAAGCTCTGTATCTGACAAAGAAACGCAAGAAAAAATTGATATCGTTAAATCACGACTAATCAAAGATTTTGGTTACGATGAAATTTCTGCAACAGATGTTTTGCATTATGTCGCCAGTATCTTTGCTCGTGGTGATGTGAAAAATAGATAATTATTTTTTTGAAGGATCAATATGCCAATTCGTGAAGATCAAAATCGTTTTAAAAGTATCATCAAAGGCAAAGTCCGTGATGATTTTAAACGATTTGTGACCAACGGTGAATTGATTGGTAAGCAAGAAAATGATCTGGTGAAAATTCCTTTACCTCGTATTGATATTCCAACATTTCGTTTCGGATCCAAAGAAAAAGAAAAAGGCGTTGGTCAAGGTGACGGTGAAGAGGGGCAATCCGCCGACGGCCAAGCGGCTCGTGGTAAAGGCCAAGCGGGCAGCGACGCTGGTGAACATATGCTTGAAGTCGAAATGACATTGGATGAATTGGCCAGCATTTTAGGTGAAAAATTAGAGCTTCCTAATATTCAGCCCAAAGGTGCGCAAAATATTGTTTCAGAAAAAAATAAATATTCTGGAATTGCTCCGGTAGGGCCTGAAGGTCTTCGTAAATTTAAGCAAACTTATAAAAAAGCATTATCCAGATACATTTCATCCGGAAATTATAATCCCGAAGATCCAGTAATTATTCCGATACGCCATGATTACCAGTATCGAACTGTTAAAAAAACACAAAAACCACACACGAATGCAGTTGTGATTTATATGATGGATGTGTCTGGTTCGATGGGCGACGAACAAAAAGAAATTGTTCGTTTGGAATCTTTTTGGATCAACACGTGGTTAAAAAAACATTACAAGGGTCTTGAAACTCGATTTATCATTCACGATGCCGCGGCCAAAGAAGTTGATGAGAATACTTTTTTTAAAACCAGTGAATCAGGCGGCACATTAATCAGTTCAGCCTATAAATTATGTCAGCAAATTATTGAAACTGATTATCCAGTTGCGGATTGGAATATTTATCCATTTCATTTTAGCGACGGCGATAACTGGAGCGGTGAAGACACCCGGGCTTGTGTTGAATTAATAAAAGACTATTTTTTACCTCGCGTGAATGTATTTTCTTATGGTCAGGTCGAAAGTAAATACGGCAGTGGTCAATTTATAAAAGATTTGCAAAAAGATTTTCCAAATGATGATCGGATTACATTAAGTCAAATTGAATCCAGAGACAAAATTTTAGATTCAATCAAAGATTTTTTAGGCAAAGGCAAATAGACCGTGCAAATAGACAAACGAAAGTAGGTTTTTAAAAATGGCAAACTTAACCGTTGAATTAGAAATCGAAAGAAAAAAAATTTTACAAATTGCAAAAAATTGCAATTTAGATTGTTTTGAAACTGTTTTCGAGCTGATTAACTACGATCAAATCAGTCAAATTGCTGCCTACGGTGGTTTTCCTGTCCGATATCCACATTGGAAATTCGGTATGGAATACGAACAGCTGTCAAAATCGTATGAATATGGTTTGTCTAAAATTTATGAAATGGTCATTAACACAGATCCATGTTATGCCTATTTGATGGAAGGCAATTCCATGATGGATCAAAAATTAGTCATGGCACACGTTTACGGTCATTGTGATTTTTTTAAAAATAATATTTGGTTTTCAAAGACAAACAGAAAAATGATGGATCAAATGGCGAATCACGCCACACGCATTCGCAGATACAGTGATCAATTTGGCTATGATGTGGTTGAAAAATTTATTGATACATGTTTGTCGCTTGAAAATTTAATTGATCGGTATTCAATTTTAAACGGTGGCCCAGATTTTTCTGGAGACTATAAAAATGGTAAAGATAAAAATAAAAAACCAGAATTGAAAGAATCTGAATATTTATTTGGTGTTGAAAAATCCTATATGAAAAATTATATCAACCCGCCCGATCAGGTTGAGAAATTAAAACAAGCACAAATCGAAAAAATGCGAACGAAAATTCAATTTCCGCAGGAACCTGTTCGAGACATCTTAAGTTTCTTGATGCATTTTGCTCCGCTGGAAGAATGGCAACAGGACGTTTTATCAATTATTAAAGACGAAGCCTATTATTTTGCTCCGCAAGGTATGACTAAAACAATGAACGAGGGCTGGGCTTCTTATTGGCATTCGCACATGATGACAAAACATATTTTAAACGATTCTGAAATTATTGATTTCGCCGATCATCATGCGGGCACCACATTTATGCAAATGGGTGGCTATAATCCATACAAAGTCGGCATTGAATTAATGCGTGATATTGAAAATCGTTGGAACAAAGGCCACTTTGGTCGCGACTGGGAAAACTGCGACGATGTTCGCGAGAAAAAAAATTGGGATAAAAAATTAAATCAAGGCCGCGACAAAATTTTTGAAGTTCGAAAAATTTATAACGATGTCACTTTTATCGACGAGTTCTTAACAGAAGATTTTTGTGCTCGCAATAAATTATTTGTCTATCGAATGAATAACGAAACCGGAAAATTCGAAGTCGATACAAAAAATTTCAAAGCCATTAAGTCACAATTGTTATTTCAAATGACCAATTTTGGCCAACCGATTATTAGAATCGAAGATGCAAATTTTGAAAACCGGGGCGAATTATTGCTGCATCATATGCATGAGGGTCTTGATTTGCAGCCTAAATATATGGATGAAACTTTGAAAAATTTGAACAAAGTTTGGAAACGTCCAGTAAATTTAATTACTGTTATGGAAACCGTTCCGCAGATGTTTAGATATGATGGCAATGAAATGACCAGGCATACGATGGGCGATGATTCTAAAACTGATCCGCGGCAACCATTGTTATCAAGCCAAAGTTCTTGAAAATAAACGTAGACAAAAATATGTTTAAATATTAATTTTTACGTATGTCGAGCAAAGACCGCGTTCTAGTTTATTCAGATGACCCCAAAGACAAAGCTCTGCTTGATGGGTCGGCTGCAAAAAAAACACAAACTGAATTCGAAAGCAAATTTTTAGAAAAAAACAATTTCACCGCCGTTTTTCGCATTGAAAAAAATGGTCGTGGTGGAAAAATTGTAACAGTTCTAGATCAATTGCCGACCCAAGAAAAATTTCTAAAGGAATTAACGAAGGAATTTAAAGTTAAATGTGGCGTCGGCGGAACATACATCATCGAAAAAAATATCGGAGTGATTGAAGTCCAAGGCGATAATCGTGAAAAAATGAAAAAAATTCTAGAATCAAAAAAAATAAAATTTAAGGGCGTGTAGTCGTGAAAAAAATAGCGATCATTGATGATTTTGAAGAAAGCTGCTTGTTGATGACAGAAATTCTTTCGCCGAACTTCAAATGCGAATATTTGTGCAGATCCGATATCGCTATCGAGTTTATTCAAAAGTATCAACCTGATCTGATTTTGATGGATTATAAAATGCCCTACGTAACTGGTGTCGAGCTTTGTAAAGTTTTAAAAGCTCACGACATATTTAAGAAAATTCCAATTATCTTTGTTTCCGGCGCAGTCACAACCGAAGAACGCATTGAAACTTTAGAATCGGGCGGCGATGATTTTATTTCAAAACCTTTTCACCCCAAAGAACTATTGCTACGTGTGCAAAAACGGATTGAATATATAGGTGCCGGTAAAATTGAATCAGCTGGTGTAAATAAAAATATTTTATCCGTCGGAAACTTAAATTTAAATTTGGCCTCGCGTTTGGTGCAAGTTGATCAAAACGAAATAACTTTAACGCCAAAACAATTTGATATCTTACACCTATTAATTAAAAATAAAAATGAACTTGTTTCACGTGATGATTTTATGAAAAAAATCTGGGGTCATTCCGAAGTCACTTCTCGCAATGTTGATTCGCAAATTAATTATTTAAAGAAAAAAATTGAAGGTTTTAATTGTGAAATTACAGCGGTGCCCAGTCATGGGTATCGTTTGGATGTCAGAAATTAATTAGATTTTTTCTGATCTCGTTTTTTTTTGAAAAATTTTTTCAACATTGAGCTTGCAACATCCTTCATTAATCCTGATTCAGCATTAAACTGATGATTAAACCGGGAATCGTTCGATAAATTTTGCAGACTGCCTAATGCTCCGCCTTTGGGATCGTGTGTTGCGAAGACAACACGTGAAATTCTTGATTGCACCAATGCGGCAGCACACATAAAACAGGGTTCAAGTGTGACATACAAAGTGCAATCATTCAGTCGCCATGATTTTAGTTTCTGGTTTGCTCTGTGAATCGCAACAAGCTCCGCATGCCCCAAAACTGTGCATTTTGATTCGCGAAGATTGGTAGCCTTGGCTAAAATCACACCATTTTTGTCAGTTATGACGGCTCCGATCGGAACTTCGCCGATGACTTCTGATTTTTCGGCCAGTTTCAGAGCTAAAATCATCATTTTTTCATCAAATTCTTGCGTTCCAGGAATGGCTATCATAGTTTGTTTCATTCTATATATCTTGTAAAAAAAAAATCCATTAGGGAAGGTCGGGTGAGTTAAAATGGCACTAGTCAAAATCAGAGACGGAGAAAGTTTCGAATCTGCTTTCAGAAAATTTAAAAAATCTTGTGAAAAAGCCGGCATTCTTGCGGAAGTAAAAAAACGCGAACATTTCGAAAAACCAAGTGTTTCTGCAAAGAAAAAATCAATCGCTGCCCGTAAGCGCGCAAACAAAAAAGTACGCACTGGCGGATTCAGAGAACGTCCTGCTCGCGAAGAATAGATCTTCGTAAGTAGAACACAATATTCATTATCTAAATTTCGGATCCGTAAATGGGTCCGAAATTTTATTTCAAACAGGAAATAATTCAAATGGAAATTCGTGAAAAAATATTAGCTGATATCAAAGCAGCAATGATCGCAAAAAATTCTGTCACATTAAACACACTTCGTTTTTTAAATGCGGCGATTAAAAATAAAGAAATTGAATTAAGACCCGAGCCTGTTTCTGCAGATGACATCATGGGCGTTATTAAAAAATTGGTTAAACAACGTAAAGAATCCATTGATCAATTCACGACCGCTGGCCGCATGGATCTTGTTGATCAAGAAACTGCAGAATTAAAAGTGATGGAAGCATACATGCCTGCACAAATGACCAAAGAACAAATCGAAGCTATGGTTTCAGAAATTGTTGCGGCCACTGGTGCTAAGACGATCAAAGACATGGGCACAGTCATGAAAGCTGCGATGGAAAAATCTGCAGGCCAAGCTGACGGTAAATTATTAAGTGAAATTATTAAATCTAAATTATCTTAATTTGTGAGAGGAAACTTTTGTGCGATATCCGCAGGAATTTATCGAAAAAGTTTCAGAATCTTCAAGTCTTGTTGAAGTCATTTCCCAATACACACAATTAAAACCCAGTGGGGGCGGCTTTATGGGCCGCTGTCCGTT